>JAKDNL010000539.1 GCA_030451825.1 Pseudonocardia sp.
GCCATCGCGTCCTTCATGGACGGACGGCTCGTCAGAAGTCCGCACAGGCCCGCGAGAGTTCGGAAGTGATCGCCATGCGTCGCCCCAGATGGAGAAGCCGGGTCCTGGCGGCCGGCGTGGTCGCGGCCGCGTTGGTCGGGCTCGCCGGGTGCGGCGCCGGCCCGGCCGGCCCGCCGACCCTGAACTGGTACATCAACCCCGACGACGGCGGGCAGGCCGAGATCGCCGCGCGCTGCACGGCGGCGGCCGCGGGCCGATACCAGATCGCGGTCTCGCAGCTGCCCCGTGAGGCGTCCGAGCAGCGCCAGCAGCTGATCCGCCGGCTCGCCGCGAACGACTCGTCGATCGACATCATGAGCCTCGACCCGCCCTACATCCCGGAGTTCGCCGAGGCCGGCTTCCTCGCCCCGGTGCCCGACGACGTCGCGCGGCGGACCACCCAGGGCATCGTGGACAGCTCGCTGAAGGGCGCGAGCTGGAACGGCGAGCTGGTCACCGTCCCGTTCTGGGCCAACACCCAGCTGCTCTGGTACCGCAAGTCGCAGATGGCCGGCACCGGACTGGACATGTCCAAGCCGGTCACCTGGGACCAGCTCATCGCCGCGGCACAGACCAAGGACAAGCAGCTCGCCGTGCAGGGCATCCGGGCGGAGTCGCTCACCGTGTGGCTCAACGCCCTGATCGAGTCCGGCGGAGGGAAGATCGTCACGAACCCGTCCCCGGACGACCCGGAGGGCGTGGCGCTGGGTCTGGACTCCCCCGCCGCCACGAGGGCCGCCGAGATCATGCGCAAGATCAATGACACCGGCGTCGGAGGGCCGGGCATGTCCACCGCCGACGAGGACGCCAACTCCGAGGCGCTGCAGGGCGGCGACGCGATGTTCTCCACGATCTGGCCGTTCATCTGGCCGAAGGTCAAGGAGGCCGCCGAGGACGGCTCGGTGCCGGCGGACACGCCGTCCGACTACGGGTGGGCGCTCTACCCGCGCACCGACGCCGCCCGCCCGAGCGCGCCGCCCTACGGCGGGATCAACCTCGGCGTGGGCGCCTTCAGCCCGAACCCGGACCTGGCCTACCAGGCCACCGAGTGCATCACCAGCGCGCAGAACCAGTCCTACTACTTCATCTCGAACGGCAACCCCGCGGCGAAGGAGTCTGTCTACAAGGACCCGGCCGTGCTCGCGGCGTTCCCGATGGCCCCGGTGATCGCGCAGTCGCTGCAGCAGGCCGCGCCGCGCCCACAGACCGCCTACTACGCCGAGGTCTCGGAGAGCATCCAGCGCACGTACCACCCGACGTCGGCGATCGACCCGGCCACCGTCGGCCCCGCGGCCGCGGCCCTGATCAAGGCCGTCCTCTCGAAGGAGGCACTGCTGTGAGCACCGCGACGGTCCGCACCGAGGAGACGGCCGAGCCCACCCCCGGCGGGAGGAAGCCCGGCCTCAGCGACCGGGCGCGGGCCGAGCAGAAGCTGGGCTGGATGCTGGCGGGCCCCGCCTTCGTGGTCATGCTGCTGGTCACCGCCTACCCGATCCTGCAGGCCGTCTACTACTCGCTGTTCGACTACCGGCTCACCGACCCGGAGAACCGGTCGTTCGTCGGGCTGAACAACTACCTGGTGATTCTCACCGACCAGATCTGGTGGACCTCGTTCGGCGTCACCGTGTTCATCACGGTGATCACGGTCGCGGTCGAGCTGGTGCTCGGCTTCGCGCTGGCGCTGGTGATGGTCAAGGCGCTGCGGGCGATCCGCCCGGTGCTGCGCGCGGTCATCCTGATCCCCTACGCGGTGATCACTGTGGTCTCGGCGTTCGCGTGGCAGTACGCGTTCTCCCTGGACTCGGGCTTCGTGAACTCCTGGCTCGACTGGCTGCCCGGCGTCAGTGCGGACACCGACTGGTTCGGCGGCACGTTCTCCTCGCTGTTCGTGATCTGCCTGGCCGAGATCTGGAAGACCACGCCGTTCATCTCGCTGCTGCTGCTCGCCGGCCTGGCCCAGGTCCCGGAGGTGCTGCAGGAGGCGGCCAAGGTCGACGGCGCCAGCTGGTGGCAGCGGATGAGCAAGGTGACCATCCCGAACATGAAGGCCGCGATCATGGTCGCGGTGCTGTTCCGCACCCTGGACGCGTTCCGGGTATTCGACACCGTGTTCGTGATGACGGCCGGGGCGAATAACACCGAGACCGTGTCGTTCCTGGCCTACCGCCAGACCATCTCCCGGGTCGAGATCGGCCTGGGGTCGGCCGTGTCGGTGATGCTGTTCGTCTCCGTGGTGCTGATCTGCGTGCTGTTCATCAAGGGCTTCAAGGTGGACCTGTCGGCCCAACGAGGGGAGAAGTGATGTCCACCCGCGAGAAGGTCCTCTGGATCATCGCCGGCATCCTGATCGTGATCTACGCGCTGTTCCCGGTCGGCTGGATCGTGTCGCTGTCGCTGAAGTCCTCGTCCGACATCGCGAACGGTCAGTTCCTGCCCACCACCGTGTCCTGGGAGAACTACTCCCAGATCCTGGTCGGCGACGCGGCGGAGCTGTTCCTGCCGGCGCTGCGCAACTCGTTCGGCATCGTGCTGATCGCGACGTTCATCTCGTGCGTCCTGTCCATGTTCTGCGCCTACGCGATCGCGCGGCTGGACTTCCGGGGCAAGAAGCTGATCCTGTCCTCCGCGCTCGCGGTGGCGATCTTCCCGGTGATCTCGATCGTGACGCCGCTGTTCAACCTGTGGCGCCAGATCGGGCTCTACGACACCTGGCCCGGGCTGATCATCCCCTACCTGTCGCTCACCCTGCCGATCTCGATCTGGACGCTGTCCGCGTTCTTCCGCGAGATCCCGTGGGAGATGGAGCAGGCCGCGCAGGTGGACGGCGCGACCACCTGGCAGGCGTTCCGCAAGGTGATCGTCCCGCTGGCGGCTCCGGGCGTGTTCACCACGGCGATCATCGCGTTCTTCATCGCCTGGAACGACTTCGCCTACGGCATCTCGCTGACCTCCACCGGGGCCGCGCGACCCGTCCCGGCGGCACTGGGGCTGTTCTCCGGGGCGTCCCAGTTCGAGTCGCCGAACGGCCCGATCGCCGCCGCCGCGGTGATCGTGACGATCCCGGTCGTGGTGCTGGTGCTGCTGTTCCAGCGCCGCATCGTGGCCGGTCTGACCAATGGCGCCGTCAAGGGCTGAGTGCTCTGAGCATGCGAAGCGCGCATCGACACAGCCCCCGCACCTGATCTCCGAGGAGGACGACCGGCCATGGCGTCGATCGACATGAAGAACATCGTCAAGAAGTACGGGGACGGCTTTCCAGCCGTGAACGACGTGAGCATGGACATCGCCGACGGCGAGTTCATGATCCTCGTCGGCCCGTCCGGCTGCGGGAAGTCCACGCTGCTGCGCATGATCGTCGGGCTGGAGGACATCACCTCCGGCGACATGATGATCGGGGGTACGAAGGTCAACGACAAGGCACCGCGGGACCGGAACCTGTCCATGGTGTTCCAGAACTACGCCCTCTACCCGCACCTGTCGGTGTTCGAGAACATCGCGTTCCCGCTCCGACTGCAGAAGGCACCCGAGGACGAGGTCAAGCGCAAGGTCGACGCGGCCGCGGACGTGCTGGAGCTGCACGAGCACCTGGGACGCAAGCCGGCGAACCTGTCCGGCGGGCAGCGCCAGCGGGTCGCGATGGGGCGCGCGATCGTGCGCGACGCCGACGCGTTCCTGTTCGACGAGCCGCTGTCCAACCTCGACGCCAAGCTGCGCGGCCAGATGCGCACCGAGATCGCCCGGCTGCAGCGGCGACTGGGCATCACCACTGTCTACGTCACCCACGACCAGACCGAGGCGATGACCCTCGGCGACCGGGTCTGCGTGCTGCGCAAGGGCATCATCCAGCAGGTCGCGTCTCCGCGCGAGCTCTACGACCAGCCGTTCAACCTGTTCGTGGCCGGGTTCATCGGCTCGCCGCCGATGAACTTCCTGCCCGCGACGATCCAGGGCACGACGCTCGACACCCCGTTCGGACCGATCGAGCTCGACGAGAAGCGGGCGAAGGCCGTCGGCGAGCGGGACCTGGTGCTGGTCGGGATCCGCCCGGAGTACTTCGAGGACGCCTCGTTGGTGGAGGAGACCAAGAAGGGGGTCGGGTCGACGTTCACCGCGCGCGTCGACGTCACCGAGTGGCTGGGCGACTCGCAGTACGCCTACATCCCCTACGAGGCCCCGGCGGACGTGGCCGCGCAGCTCAAGGAGCTGTCCCGGGAGCTCGACTCGGACCAGCTGCGCACCCAGGCGATCGTGTCCATCGACTCGACCAGCCGGATCCGGGAGGGCCGCGATGCGGAGTTCTGGCTGGACAGCCGCAAGATCCACGTGTTCGACCCGGCGACCGGTGAGAACCTCACCCGCGACGCGGAGGCGGGCGCCGAGCTGACCCGGCTCGCGACCGAGGACCGCGCCGAGCAGGTCGAGCAGGCCCGGGCCCAGGGGCTCACGGTCACCGGCCGGCCCGACGCCGAGGAGCCGTAGCGCCCGTGCGCCGAAAAAAGAGCCCGCACGCCCCATTACCCGCACCACCCCCCCCCCGGGCCGAC
>JAKDNL010000540.1 GCA_030451825.1 Pseudonocardia sp.
CGTGGTCAACGACCCGCCGGCGGGGCTTCGGCCTCGGTGTCGGGGAAAATCGTCGTCGATGAGGGCAGCAGTCCGCTCACCGCGCGAGTGTCCCAGTTGGCGCCCCTTCATCGGGCATTTCAGCGGGCAGGGCTTACGGGAATGTGCAGGTCATGGTCGAGCTGCGGAAACGAACCGCCCGCGAGCGTGGCGGCGGGCGTCCGGTGGGGGTTCGGCTACTGGGACCGGCCGAGCGATTGGGACGCTTATGCCCCCCTTCGCGGAGGTCATCGAGCGGTCTTGTCTGTCGCCGGGGCGATCAGTTGCGTGGTGGCGAGATCGAGGTAGAGATCGTCACCGTCGAGGAGTTCCTCGTGCCGCCCCGCCGCGCGGACGCGGCCGGCGTCGAGGACGACGATCTGGTCGGCCGCCGTCACGGTGGAGAGGCGGTGGGCGATCAGTAGCACGGTGCAGCTGCCGGCGACGCTCGCGACGAGGTCGCGAAGTGCCTGCTCGTTGCGGGCGTCGAGCTGGGACGTGGCCTCGTCGAGCAGCAGCACGTCGGGTCGGCGGAGCAGGGCTCGGGCGACGGCGAGCCGTTGCCGTTCACCGCCGGACAGGGTGGTGCCGCGGTGGCCGACGAGGGTGTCCACGCCATCCGGCAGCCGCGCCACGAGCTCGTCCAGCCGGGTGAGTCGGAGCACGCCGGCGACGTCGTGGCCACTGGCGTTCGGCGCGGCATAGCGGAGGTTCTCGGCGAGCGTGCCGGATAGCGCTGGGGAATCCTGTTCGACGTAGCTGATCCGGCGGCGCAGGTCGGCGCGCCGGAGTTCCGAGATGTCTTGACCGTCGAGCAGCAGGGCTCCGGCCTGGGGGTCGTAGAAGCGTTGCAGCAGCGCGAGGATCGTTGTCTTGCCCGACCCGGACGGCCCGACCAGCGCGGTGCAGCTGCCGGCGGGCACGTCAAAGGTCACACCGGACAGCGCGGGAGAACGATCGGAGTAGGCGAACCCCACACCGCGTAGCGTGATCGACGCCGGCCTGGCTCGCGCACCGTTGCCCGTAGCTGGACGGTCATCGTTGACCAGGGCCTGCGCCGCCAGCGGGGCCGCGTCGACGCTGGTGGTCGAGACCGTCGTCTCGTCGCCGTCAGGAGCCTGCGCTCCGTTCAGCTCTGCGGAGTCGACATCGTCCTCAGTTTCGAGCACCTGCACGCCGTGCAGCCGGTCGACGGCGCCCAAGCCCTCCTGCAGCATGTTCGCGCCCATGATCAGGGATGAGATCGGCTCGATGACATAGAACAGGTAGAGCAGGAAGGCGATGAGGGTCGACACCTCCAGGGAGCCGGACGCCACCCTCACCCCGCCGGCACCCAGCACAGCGAGGAACGACGCCTGCACTGCCAGACCAGAGAGGACGCCGAGCACGGCGCTGTAGCGGGCACCGGTCAGGCCGGCGTCATAGGCATTCTCCACCGCGGCTGCCACCGCCGCCGTCTCACGAGCCTCCGCGCCGCTCGCCTTGACCGTCCGGGCGGCCTGCAGGGCACGGTCGAGCGTGGCGCCGACACCACCGACCGCGTCCTGGGCGCGGCTGACGGCGGCCTGGATGCGGGGCAGGAGGACCAGGACGACCACGGCGACGACGGTCAGCACACCGATGGTGATGCCGAGCAGGAGCAGGTCGAGCACCGCCATCAGCACGATCGCGCCGATCAGCCCGGCGGCACCGTTGACGAGCTGGACCAGTGCGGTCGTCGCAGCACTGCGCAGCAGCGTGCTGTCCGCTGTGGCCCGGGTGACGAGATCGCCGGGCTGGTGCCGGTCCAGCTCGTGGACCCTCAACCGCAGCAGCCGGTGGGCCAGGGACAGTCGGACCCCCCGGACGACGCGTTCTGCGGTGCGCTCGAGCAGCCACAGGTTCACACCGCTGAGTACGGCACTCACCAGCACCAGTGCGGCCAGCAACGCCACGGGCGTGAACAGGTCACCGTCGACGCGGAGCGCGTCGATGACCGCCTTGGCGGCCAGGGGCTGCGCCAGCCCGGCGGCGCTACCCAGCAGGCCCAGCACCACCGCGGCCATCAGGACCGTCCGGTGCGGCCTGGCGTACCCCAGCAGCACCGGCAGTCGCGAGCCGGCGCCGTCGGGGCGAGGCGCTCCGCCGGTCACCGTCGGCCCAGCGCCGAGCACCGGATCTGCGTTACCAGCCATCGGTCCACCTCGCCATCTCCAACCGCCCACCATGGCGACGTTCGCCACGCAATGCCGCTGACGTCAACACCGTCATGACCGGTACTCCTGCTCGATTAACGCGGATTTTCGCGCAGGCGGTCCGAGGCAAGATTTCGGCTGACCTGGGCCGATGTTCTCCCATGAACCGCATGAAGCCCGATCGGTGATCGAGGCAGCGGTAGTTGTCAAGTCAACTGAGACAGTTGATCTTACTGAGTTGGCTGTAGGGCGGGTTGGTTGATCCATGCCTGCTCGGGCAGGCGCGGCGGTCGGGGTCGGCGGGTGAAGCGCTCGGGATGCTGCGCGTGAGCGCGGTCGAGGACGGCCTGACGCTGCGCCTGGGTCTCGGCCGCGGTGTCGAAGTGGACCGACGCCGGGGTGTGCATACCGATCCCAGAGTGGCGGTGCTTCTCTCGGGGTGAGCCCTGCGGTGGAGGTCTTCTTCACTCCGTTTGCGCAGCTCAGAGGCTGATGGAACGAATGTATCGGCTGCAACAGGTGTGGTGCAAGTAGGCCTCGCCGCGTTTCACCTGTTGGGGTTTCCGGTGTTGATTCTGGTCATGAGTTCGCGGTTGGCGGCGCGTGCGGCGGCGAGGTCTTGGTCGCGTTCCTCGCGTTGTAGGCGCAGGTCGACGACGTGTTGTTCGAGCGCCACGATCTGCTGTTTGAGGTGGTCGATGTCGTCGGGGGCGCCGAGGCCGGACTCGCGCCAGGCGTGCTCGCCGAGCAGCTCGGACAGGCGGGTTTCGAGGTGCTGGGTGCGGGCGGCCATGCGGACGCAGCGCTGCTGGGCGGCGAGCAGATCGGCCTGCAGGGAGGCGCGGGTGACCGCGGGTCCGGCAGCGGTCGCGGCCGGGGGTTGGGTGTCGGCGGCGTGGACCTGTTCGAGCAGTTCGCGGTGGCGGTAGAGGAAGGTGCGGTCGACCCCGGCGGCGCGGGCGATGCTGGAGACGCTGATCTGGTCGCCGTCACGGACCGCGTTGCCCAGGGCGGCGAGGACGCGTTGACGGCGCCGCTCGGAGTCGGCTCGTCGCCCCTCTGCCATGGCTCGGGTCGCGGCGCGCGGGCCGGGGTCGGTGGTGGTCGTCATGCGGTGCGCTCCGGGTGAAGGTCGGGCAGGACTTGGCGGACCCGCGGCATGCCGAGGGTCACGGTGCGGTGGCGGCGGACGACGGCGACGGCGTGGGCGACGTGCTCGCGCTCGTCGGGGCTGAGCTCGTCGAGGCCGGTGCTGATCCGGGCGATGAGGCGGCGGATCCTGCCGATCTCCTCCTGCGAGGGGGTGGCCTCGGTGCGGGCCCAGTCATCGAGGCCGCTGGTGGCGAGCAGGCGTTCCCGGTTGCGCAGCAGGTCATCGAGGTAGGCGTGCAGGTCGGGCAGGTAGGACACGTCGGTGCGGAAGTGGTCGCAGCCCGCGCAGCGGAACCGGAACGGGCAGGCGCTGCCGCCGGCGGCGACGTTGGAGGGCTCGGCGCAGACCCCGAACGGGACGGCGACCTCGCCGATCGCGCGGCGGGCGTGTTCGGAGTCGAGCAGCGCCTGGGCGCCGCGCCAGATCCGGTTGCCGTGCCGGTCGAACTGCATCGCGGCGACCCGGTCGACGGCCTCGCGGCGGCGTCCCTCGCCGACGCGGTAGTACTGCTTGGTGGTGTCGAGCTTGCGATGCGACATCAGCTCGCGCAGCACGTCGATGCCGATCCCGGCGTCGGCGTGGCGTTGGGCGTAGGTGTGCCGGTAGGCGTAGAGCACGATCTTTGCCTTGTCGTACTCGGTCCCGTCGGTGGTGTGCAGCACCGGCAGCCGGGTGATCCAGGTCCGGTGGGCGAACGCGAGGCTGAACGCGGTGATCGCGTTGCGGCCCTCGGGGTTGCGCCGGTCGGTGGGCAGCAGCGTCAGCTCCCCGACCGGGGTCTGCGGATAGCGGGCGCGGACCCGGTGCTGCTGGGCGGTGATCAGCGCGGCGGTGTGCTCGCTGATCGGTAGCCGCCGACCCGGCCGGTGGGCCTTGTGGTTGTCGAAGACGAGCACCGGGGCGCCGTCGGCGTCGCGGGCCAGGCAGTCGAAGGCCAGGGTGGCGATCTCCTCGGGGCGCCGACCGGTGTCGATGGCCAGCTCGATCCCGGTGCGCATCTGCGGGGAGGACAGCTCATCCAGGTGCGCGCAGATGTGGCGCATGATCTCCGGGGGCAGGTCCCGGCCCGGTTCGGCCGGCTCGGGTTCGGTGGGGATGTCGGACACGCCGAGGGTGAAGTCCTCACCCAGGCCCGCGGCCGGCGCGCCCGGCCGGGTCAGCCCCATCGCCCGGACCCGGCTGAGCACGTGGCGGACCTCGCGACAGGCCCGGATCCGGGCATCGCCGCTGATCCGCC
>JAKDNL010000541.1 GCA_030451825.1 Pseudonocardia sp.
GAGATGGGCTCGCGGCCGCGGTGCTTCTTGTCCTGGCGCGCGTAACCCCAGAACGGCATCACCACGGTGATCCGCTTGGCCGACCCGCGCTTGAGCGCGTCGACCATGATCAGGTGCTCCATCAGCGCGTCGTTGATCGGCGCGGAGTGCGACTGCAGGACGAACGCGTCACTGCCGCGCACGGACTCCTCGAAACGGACGAAGATCTCGCCGTTGGCGAAGGAGTACGCCGACTGCGGCGTGATGGTGACGTCGAGCTCCTTGGCCACGTGCTCGGCCAGCTCCTGATGGGCTCGGCCGGAGAACAGCATCAGGTTCTTCTTCGGCGTGGCTGAGATCGCGCTCACCGTGTCGTGCCTCCTCGGGGGGTGTCGCCGGCCGGCTCCGCGCCGCGCACGGGATCGTCTCCGTGTGACTCGGTCCCGTTGCCGGTGGTCGGGACGGCGCCCGCGCCGTTCTGCGCGGACGTGAACTGGGTGCCCTCGTCCGTGGACGAGGCTCGCACGGCGGCCTCGGCCGCGGCGGTGCCGGGCCGCTTGCGCACGACCCAGTCGGAGATCGTGCGCTGCGGGCCACCGGAGACGGCCAGCGCGCCGGGCGGGACGTCGTCGCGTAGCACGGTCCCGGCGCCGGTGTAGGCGCCGTCACCGACCTGGACCGGGGCGATGAACATGGTGTCCGACCCGGTCCGCACGTGCGAGCCGACGACCGTGCGCTGCTTGCGCACGCCGTCGTAGTTGACGAACACCGACGACGCGCCGATGTTGCTCATCTCCCCGATCGTGGCGTCGCCGACGTAGGTCAGGTGCGGCACCTTCGTTCCCGCGCCGATATCGGAGTTCTTCACCTCGACGAACGTGCCGATCTTGCCGTTCGCGCCGAGGCGGGCGTCCGGGCGCAGGTAGGCGAACGGCCCGACGGACGCTCCCGCCCCGATCGCCGATCGCGAACCGTGGGTGCGGATCACGACCGCGCCCGCGCCGATCTCGCAGTCGGTCAGCGTGGTGTCCGGTCCGACCTGCGCCCCGTCGCCGACGAGGGTGCGCCCGTGCAGCTGCGTGCCCGGGTGCAGGACGACGTCGATGCCGAGCTCGACCTGGACGTCCACCCAGGTCGTCGCCGGGTCGACGACGGTCACCCCGGCCAGCATCGCGCGCTCCAGCACCCGCCGGTTGAGCTCGGCGCGCACCGCGGCGAGCTGTACCCGATCGTTGACGCCGCAGAGTAGCCACTCGTCGGTGCAGCGAACGGTCCGCACCACCCGCCCGGCCGAGACCGCCGCTTCCACCAGGTCGGTGAGGTAGAGTTCCTGCTGCTCGTTGTGCGCGCCCAGCCCGGCCAGGCCGGTGCCCAGGAACTCGGCGTCGAACGCGTACACCCCAGAGTTGATCTCGGTGATGGCGCGCTGCTCGGGGGTGGCGTCACCGTGCTCGACGATGCCGCGCACGCCGCTGTCGGTGTCGCGCAGGATCCGGCCGTAGCCGTTCGGGTCGGCGAGGTCGGTGGTCACCAGGGTGACCGCGGCCGACGCGGACTCGTGCACCTCGACCAGCGCGGCCAGCGTCGGGGTGTCGAGCAGCGGGACGTCGCCGTAGCTGACCAGCACCGTGCCCCGCAGCCCGTCGGGCAGGGCGGTCATCCCGCAGCGGACCGCGTCACCGGTGCCCAGGCGCTGCTCCTGCACGGGAGTGCGCACCTCGCGGTCGAGCTCGTCGGCCGTGCCGGCGAGTGCCGCGCGGACCTGCTCGCGCTCGTGGCCGACGACGACCACGAGATGCTGCGGGTCCAGACCGGCCACGGTGTGGACGGCGTGTCCGAGCAGGTTCCGCCCGCCCATGGTGTGCAACACCTTCGGCACCGCGGACCGCATCCGGGACCCGGCGCCGGCGGCCAGCACGATCGCGGCCGCGGGGCCGGTCCCGGCCCGCGACGGGGAGGGGCCCTGGTTCTCGGCGGTCCCCGCCGCTCGCTGGTGGCCGTCGGGCATGTCGACTCCTGCCTGTCCCGCTCGTGTCACTGCGACGTCGTGTCCTCATGTCCTGTGTGCACGCGATGTCCCGGCGCGCCCGCGCCCGGACCGCTCCGGGCCGATCGCGTCCGTGCGGGCCGAATCCTACGGGGGTCCCGCGACGGCTCCCCGGGCGCGCCGGGCCGGGCTGCCGCGCGGACGGACAGTGAACCTCCGTCCGGCCGAACGGACGATCATCACCGGTCGGGCGTCCGGGTGGTGGCCGGCGAGCTCACCGGCTCGTCCTCGCTCGGTCGACGTGGCACGATGGAGCCGGATGCCCGGGCATCCCGCGGGGCGTGCGGCGCGAAGGCGGTTGCCGGGCGCGTCCGTTCGTCCTGCGCCTGATCCGCTCGTCGCACGGTTCGGCCGGGGTCGACTGTCGACGAGGCGGAACGGGTTGACCAGGGAGAAGCGTACGTCGTCGACGTCGATCTTCCGACCACACTGGAGGACACATGCCCACCCGCACCGCTCGCACCGCCTGGAACGGATCGCTGCAGGACGGCTCCGGCCAGGTCGAGCTGAGCAGCAGCAAGGTCGGCACCTACGAGGTCAGCTTCCCCAAGCGTGCCGCCGACGACGCGGGTGGCAACACCAGCCCGGAGGAGCTCATCGCCGCGGCCCATTCGGCCTGCTTCGCGATGCAGCTCTCCGCCGACATCGCCGAGGCGGGTGGCACGCCGGAGTCCCTCGAGGTGTCCGCGGACGTCTCGCTCGGGCCGGACAAGAACGGCGGCTTCAAGCTGACCGGGATCGCGCTGAAGGTCCGCGGCGAGGTCACCGGCCTCGACGCCGCCGGCTTCGAGAGGGCCGCGCAGTCCGCCAAGGCCGGCTGCCCCGTCAGCAAGGCCCTCACCGGCGTCGAGATCACGCTGGACGCCGCGCTCGACTGATCTCCGACGCCGGCTCCGCCGCCAGGATTCGAACCTGGACCATCTGAACCAAAATCAGAGGTGCTGCCTTTACACCACGGCGGACAGACCTTCATCCTGGCACGCCCCCGAACGGCGGGACGACCGGGACGCCGGATGCCGTGGCGGACCGTCCGCGCCGGTCAGCGCACCACCCGTAGCTCGAACGGGCGACCTCGACCCCCGGCGGGCGGCCGGGTGTGTCGGCTTGACAGACTGCGTTCCGTGCTCATCTCGGAACCTTCCCGCGTATCCAGGAACGTGAGGTCGTCATGACCGCGGCCGGGAGTTCGACCACCACCGTCTCCGCGGTCTCCGCCGGGTCCGCCGCCGGACATGCGAGCGCCGAGCCTCTGACCTGCCGCCTCTGCGGATCCACGGATCTGCGCAGCTTCCTCGACCTGGGCGCGACGCCCCCGTGCGAGCTGTTCCTCACCGCGGAGACCGCCGAGCAGCGTGAGGACACGTTCCCGCTGCACGTGCGCGTCTGCAACGCGTGCCTGCTGGCCCAGCTCCCGGCGCTGATCACGCCGGAGGAGACGTTCGCCGAGTACGCCTACTTCTCCTCGTTCTCCACCTCGTGGGTCGAGCACGCGAAGCGCTTCGTCGACGGCGCCGTCGAGCGGGCGGGCCTGCGGCCGGACTCGTTCGTCGTCGAGGTCGCCAGCAACGACGGCTACCTGCTCCAGCACGTCGTGGCACGCGACATCCGCTGCCTCGGCGTGGAGCCCTCGGTCAACGTCGGTGAGGCCGCGCGGGAGAAGGGCGTCCCGACGCTGACCGCGTTCCTGTCCCCGGAGACGGGTGCCAAGGTCCGCGCGGAGCACGGGCCGGCGGACCTGGTCTGCCTGAACAACGTCTACGCCCACATCCCGGACGTCGTCGGGTTCACCCAGGGCCTGCGCGCGATGGTCGCCGACGACGGCTGGGTCTCGATCGAGATCCAGCACCTGCTCACGCTCGTCGAACGCAGCCAGTTCGACACGATCTACCACGAGCACTTCCAGTACTACACGCTGCTGACCGGCCGGCGGGCGCTCGCCTCCGGCGGGCTGACCCTGGTCGACGTGGAGCTGCTCGACACCCACGGCGGCTCGATCCGGATGTGGGCCCGCCCGAGCGAGATCGCCGGCGAGCCGTCGGGATGCGTCGCCGAGGTGCTCGCGGCCGAGTCGGAGGCCGGGCTGGACACCGCGGAGGGTCACGACGGGTTCGCCGAAGCCGTGTCCACGATCCGCGACGACCTGATGTCGTTCCTGATCGACGCGCGTCGCCGGGGCAAGCGGGTCGTCGGCTACGGGGCCCCGGGCAAGGGCAACACGCTGCTCAACTACTGCGGCATCCGCCCGGACCTGCTGGAGTACACGGTGGACCGCAACCCGTACAAGCACGGGCGGTTCACCCCCGGCACCCGGATCCCGATCCACGAGCCCGAGCGGATCGCCGCCGACAAGCCGGACTACGTGCTGATCCTGCCCTGGAACCTGCGTACCGAGCTCATCGAGCAGCTCTCCTACGTGCGCGAGTGGGGCGGCCGGCTCGTGTTCCCGATCCCGTCGCTCGAGGTGGTCTGACGTGAAGGTTGTGCTGTTCTGTGGCGGTTATGGGATGCGGATGCGCGATGGTTCGTCCGATCTGCCCAAGCCGATGC
>JAKDNL010000542.1 GCA_030451825.1 Pseudonocardia sp.
CCCCCCGCCGCCGCCCCCCCCCCCCCCCCCCCCCCCGCGGGGGGGGGGGGGCGGGGGCCCCCCCCCCCCCCCCCCCCCACGACCGGTGTCGGGATGGGCGGGGCCGTCGCGGCGTTACGCCGGTCGTGCGCGCAGGACGCTGTACCCGGTCGGTGGCGGGCAGGCCGTCACCGACTCGAGCGTGAATCCCGAGGCGGTGAACAGTGCCGCGAACTCGTCGGAGGTGCGCTCCTTCCCGCCCGTGCACACCAGCATGTTCAGGTCGCTCATCAGCGTGATCTGCCTGTCGGCGAGCTCCCCCGGCTCGCGCGGTAGCACCGGTTCGACGACGAACAGCGCGCCGTCGTCGCCGATCGCGGCGCGCACGGCGGCGAGGATCCGCCGGCAGCGCTCGTCGTCCCAGTCGTGCAGGACGCTCTTCACGACGTAGGCGTCCGCGGTGGGTACTTCTGTGAAGAAGTCCCCGCCCGCGGTCTCGCAGCGGTCCGCGACGCCGGCGGCGGTGAGGACCTCGTCCGCGTCGCCGAGGCCGCTGGGGGAGTCGAACAGGATGCCGCGCAGGTCCGGGTGCGCGGCGAGGATCCCGGCCAGCAGGGTGCCGTTGCCGCCGCCGATGTCGGCGAGCGTGGCGACGCCGGTCAGGTCGGCGCTCGCGACGACGCCGGGGACGGCCCCCCGGGTGCCCTCGGCCATCGCCTCGGTGAACGTGGCGGAGAGCTCCGGGTCGTCGTCGAACGCGGCGAACGTGGACGTGCCGGTGACCCGCTCCCACGCCGGCTCGCCGGTGCGCACGCTCTGGGCGAGCTCGCCCCAGGACCGCCAGGTCTTCTCGCCGCAGAACAGCATCGCCAGCCGTCCGAGGGAGCCGGGCTCGCCGCGGCGCAGCAGCGCGCCGTCCGGGGTCAGGGAGACCGTGCCGTCGACGGTGAGCTCCACCAGCCCGAGCACCGACGCGGCGCGCAGGAGCCGGTACTGCGCGTCCGGATCGGTGCCGGTGCGGACCGCCAGCTCGGTGGCCGTCAGCGGTCCGGCGGCGAGGTGCTCGGCGACGTCGAGCCGGGCCACGGTCTGCAGGACCTGCGCCGGGAAGAACCCGAACAGCATGCCGAGCAGCCGCTCGCGGTCGCCGGTGACGGGGTGTGCGGTGTCCGTTGTGGTCATGGCGGCGACCCTACGAAGCTGCCCGCCCGCGGTCTTGGACGAATGGGAACGCCCGCATACTTGGCCGATGTCCGCACCGGGGAATGCCGCCGACCTGCTGGCCCGCACACCGCTCGTCGACGGTCACAACGACCTGCCGTGGGCCCTGCGGCTGATGGACGGCGCGGAGCCGGACCTCGCCGCGGGCGAGCCCCGGCTGCACACCGACCTGCCCCGGCTGCGCGCCGGAGCGGTCGGCGCGCAGTTCTGGTCGGTCTACGTCCCCGGCTCGTTCACCGGGGACAGTGCCGTGACAGCCGTGTTCGAGCAGATCGACCGGGTGCACCGCCTCGCCGCCCGCTACCCGGGCGACCTGGCCCTGGCCGACACGGCCGACGAGGCCGAGGCCGCGTTCGCGGGTGGCCGGGTCGCGTCGCTGATGGGGGCCGAGGGCGGGCACGCGATCGCCGGCTCGCTGGGCGTGCTGCGCAGCATGCGCCGGGCGGGGGTGCGCTACCTGACCCTGACCCACAACCTGAACAACACCTGGGCCGACTCGGCGACCGACGAGCCCGACCACGGCGGGCTGGCCCCGTTCGGGCGCGAGGTGGTGGCCGAGATGAACCGGATCGGCATGATCGTCGACCTCTCGCACGTGGCCGCGACGACGATGCGCGACGCCCTGGACGTCACCTCGGCCCCGGTGCTGTTCACCCACTCCGGCGCCCGCGCCGTCACCGACGTGCCGCGCAACGTGCCCGCCGACGTGCTCTCCGCCCTGCCCGGCAACGGCGGCGTGTGCATGGTGACGTTCGTGCCCCGCTTCGTCTCGACCGTCGTCTCCGACTGGGACACCCGGCTGGCCGAGGCGATGACCGCCGCCCGGATCGATCACCGGGACCTGAACGCCCGCAACGCCTTCGCTCAGCGCTGGGACGGCCCGGCGGCCCCGTCGGCGACGATGGACGACGTCGTCGCGCACCTGGACCACGTCCGGGAGGCGGCCGGGATCGACCACATCGGGATCGGCGGCGACTACGACGGGACCGCCGAGCTGCCGGTCGGCCTTGAGGACGTCTCCGGCTACCCGCGCCTGTTCGACGCCCTGCTGGCGCGGGGCTGGAGCACCGAGGACTGCGCGAAGCTGGCCGGGCGCAACGCCCTGCGCGTGCTGCGCGCCGCGGACGAGGTCGCGACGGGCTGACCCGTGCGGGTCAGGCCGGGGTCAGGCGCGCGCTGACGTCGGCGAGGGCGGGCCCGTGCAGCTCGGCGAGCCCCGCCGGTCGCCCGGTCGAGACAAGGAGCAGCTCCCCGGCGCGACCACGCAGCTCGTGGGCGCCCTCCCCGCGTGACCAGCCGGCGTCGGTGGCCACGAACCGGATCTCGGCGAACCGCTTCGACAGGCCGAGGAACGGGCTCTTCCACACCTGCTCGAGTGCGGGAACCACTCGCTCGACCGGCATCACCCGGGACCGACCGAGGGGACGCACGATGTCCTGGCCGTGCACCAGGATGTCGACCAGCGGGTCGAGCGTGCCGGCCAGCGGGAACTTGCGATCGAGGCCTGCGGTCTCCCGGAGCTGGTCGACCAGCTCGGCGGGGCTGTAGCACCGGGCCCGCTCGCGGGCCGCGTCCGCCTCGACCCGGTCGAAGTCGCCCCGTGCCCGGACCATCGCCAGCACGGTCGCCATGACCGGCGACCGATTGGACAGCGTGAGATGGGCGACGAGCTCGTGCACCGTCCACGCCGGGCACAGCGAATCCGCGGCCCACTCACACGGCCCGAGGGTGTCCAGCACATCGGCGAGCTCGAGGCGCTCCGCCTCGAGGTCCGCGAGCATCCCGACCCGGGTGCGCCTGGTCGCCATCCGTCCTTCGCGTGACTCGGCCATATCGGGACAGACCGCGACCGCGGATCGAACTCATCGCTCTGCCGGGTCGCCGTCAGCGGCCGGGATCGTCGTCAGTGGCGGCCGCGCAGCGGCGGGGCGAGGTCGGCGGTCGTGACCGTGGTGACGCTGTCGTGCTGCACGTGATCGGCGAGCGTCGTGGCGTGCCGGCCCAGGCCGGCAAGGTCCAGCCCGGCCGGGGCGGGCACCGTCGCCGATCCCTCCCACTCCTCGATGCCCGCCACGCCGCGACGCAACAGCGAGACCGCGCCGCGGGCGTTGCCGCGCTGGGCGTGGGTGAGCCCGACGGCGAGCTGGGCCAGTGCCCGCCACAGCTCCCGGGTGTCCGGGCCGGCCGCTTTCCAGGCCCCCTCCAGTACCTCGTGCGCCTGGAACGGCAGGCCCTCGTCGAGCAGGCGCTGGGCCTCGGTGACGGACTCGCCGGGTGCGAGCACCAGGTCCTCCGGGACCCGTTCGACGCCGTCGGCGCCATGCGGGAGCGGGCGTCCGGCAGCGTCGCGGGGGCGGGAGTTGCGGGCGCGACCCTGCTCGTCGCGGTCCCGGCGCGGTGCTGGGGACATCTGCCCGAGCCTGCCACGCGGCCCTGCCCCGGGCACACCCACGGGGAGAACGTGGCGGGTCACCTCGTCCGCGTCGCCGGATGATCACCGCCGGGTTAGGTTGCGGGGCGAGGAACGCACGAGGAGGAACACGTGAGCGGACTGTTCGACGTCACCGGCAAGGTCGCCCTGGTCACCGGCGGTACCAGCGGGATCGGCTCCATGATCGCCCAGGGCCTGAAGGAGGCCGGAGCGACGGTCTACGTGTCCAGCCGCAAGGCCGAGGCCTGCGCGGCCGCGGAGTCCGAGATCGGTGTCGTCGGGATCCCGGCGGACCTGTCGAGCGAGGACGAGTGCCTGCGCCTGGCCCGGGAGATCAGCTCGCGCGAGCAACGCCTCGACATCCTGGTCAACAGCGCCGGCGCCACCTGGGGCGCGCCGCTGGAGGAGTTCCCGGCGGCGGCCTGGGACAAGGTGCTCGACCTCAACGTCAAGTCCCCGTTCTTCCTGACCCGGGCGTTCCTGCCGCTGCTCGAAGCCGGCGCGACCGGCGACGACCCGTCCCGCGTGATCAACATCGGGAGCATCGACGGCATCCGGGTCCCGGAGCTGCCGAACTACTCCTACTCGGCGAGCAAGGCCGCGGTGCACCACCTCACCCACGTGCTGGCCCGCGACCTGGGCCCGCGCAAGATCACGGTGAACGCCGTGGCGCCCGGCCCGTTCCCGTCGAAGATGATGCGGGCGACGCTGGAGGCGGCCGGCGACGAGATCGCCGCGAGCTCGCCGCTGGGGCGGATCGGGCGGCCGTCGGACATGGCGGGCGTGGCGCTGTTCCTGGCGAGCCGGGCCGGGTCCTACGTCACCGGCGCGATCATCCCGGTCGACGGCGGGATCTCCACCACCGCCTGACACCGGTCGTGGGGGGGGGGGGGGGGGCGCCGCCCCCCCCCCCCCCCCCCCCCCGGGGCGCAGAGAGGACG
>JAKDNL010000543.1 GCA_030451825.1 Pseudonocardia sp.
CGGGCGCCCCACCCCCCGGCCGCGGGGCGCGGGCCGGGGCACCGGGGGGGCGGGGGGGGGTAATTGGGGGGCCGGGCTCTTTTTTCCGCGCACGGGCCACAGATAGCAGATCCGGCCGGGTGGCGGTGCTGCGGCGCAGCCGATGCGGCAAGGTGGTCGCTGCGGCTCGTTCCGCCGTCGCTCCTCGGTGACGGAGCAGCGGGGAGCGACGTGCCGCCCATGGGGAGGAGACATCGATGTCCGTGCACGAACGCGCCGGAACGCGTGCGAGGCCCGAGGACCTGGTCGACGTGCCCGCGCTGCTCGCGGCCTACGCCGACCGGCACCCGGATCCCTCCGTCGACGAGCAGCGGGTCGCCTTCGGCACGTCCGGGCACCGCGGGTCGGCGTTGACCAGCACGTTCAACGACGACCACATCGCCGCGACCAGCCAGGCGATCTGTGAGTACCGGGAGGCCCAGGGCACCGACGGCCCGCTCTACCTGGGCCGGGACTCGCACGCGCTGTCCGAGCCGGCCTGGCGCACCGCGACCGAGGTGTTCGCCGCGAACGGCGTGCAGGTGCTCGTCGACGCCCGGGACGGGTTCACCCCCACCCCGGCCGTCTCGCACGCCATCCTGGTCACCAACCGCGGGCGGACCTCGCGCCTGGCCGACGGCGTCGTGGTCACCCCGTCGCACAACCCGCCGGCCGACGGCGGCTTCAAGTACAACCCGCCGGACGGCGGCCCGGCCGGCACCGACGCGACGTCCTGGATCGCCGACCGCGCCAACGAGCTGCTGGAGGCGGAGCTGCACGGGGTGCGCCGGCAGTCGTTCGAGGCGGTCAGCGCCGACGTCGGGCGCTACGACTTCCTCGACGCCTACGTCTCCGAGCTCGACCAGGTCCTGGACATGGACGCGATCCGCGACGCCGGGGTGACGATCGGCGCGGACCCCCTCGGCGGGGCGTCGGTCACGTACTGGGGCGAGATCGCCGACCGGTACGGGCTCGACCTCACGGTGGTCAACCCGGACACCGACCCGGCGTTCGGCTTCATGACCCTGGACTGGGACGGCAAGATCCGGATGGACTGCTCGTCGCCGTACGCGATGGCCTCTCTCGTCGATCGGATGACGGGGGGTTCGGAGTTCACCATCGCGACCGGCAACGACGCCGACGCCGACCGGCACGGCATCGTCACCGCCGACGGCGGGTTGATGAACCCGAACCACTTCCTCGCCGTCGCGATCGGCTACCTCTACGCGCACCGGCCCGGCTGGCCCGGCGGCGCCGCGATCGGCAAGACCGCGGTCAGCTCGTCGATGATCGACCGGGTGGCCGACGACCTGGGCCGGAAGCTGATCGAGGTCCCGGTCGGGTTCAAGTGGTTCGTGCCCGGCCTGCGCTCCGGGGAGATCGCGTTCGGCGGCGAGGAGAGCGCCGGGGCGTCGTTCCTGCGCCACGACGGGACGCCCTGGACCACCGACAAGGACGGGCTGATCCTGGCGCTGCTGGCCTCGGAGATCACCGCGGTGACCGGGAGGACCCCGACCGAGCACTACGGCGAGCTCACCGAGCGCTTCGGTGCCCCGGCCTACGCGAGGATCGACGTCGCCTGCTCCCGCGAGGACAAGGCGCGCCTGGGCAAGCTGGACGCCGGCTCCGTCACCGCGACCGAGCTGGCCGGGGAGAAGATCACCACCCGGCTGACCCGCGCCCCGGGCAACGACGCCGCCATCGGTGGTCTCAAGGTCGAGACCGCCAACGGCTGGTTCGCCGCCCGCCCGTCGGGCACCGAGGACGTCTACAAGGTCTACGCCGAGAGCTTCCTGTCCCCCGAGCACCTGGCCCGGATCCAGGACGAGGCCCGCGACGTCGTGGCCGGCGCGCTCGGCGCCGCGCCGGCGTCCACCTGAACGAGAGAGACACCCCCAGTGACCAAGAAGCACCTCGGGTTCGGCATCGACATCGGCGGGTCCGGGATCAAGGGCGCCCCGGTCGACCTGCACAAGGGCAAGCTCGCCGACGATCGGCTGCGGATCGAGACGCCGACGCCCTCGACGCCGGACGCGGTGGCGAAGGTGGTCGGCGAGATCCTCGACCACTTCGATTGGAACGACGAGTTCGGCTGCACGTTCCCGGCCGTCGTCCAGCACGGGACCACCCGGACCGCGGCCAACGTCGATCCGTCCTGGATCGGCGCCGACGCCCGCGGCGTGCTCAAGGCGGCCACCGGGCGCAAGGCGCTGGTGGTCAACGACGCGGACGCCGCCGGGGTCGCCGAGGTCGAGTTCGGTGCCGCGGCCGGGAACAAGGGCGTCGTGCTCGTCGCGACGCTGGGCACCGGGATCGGCTCCGCGCTGATCACACACGGCACGCTGGTGCCGAACACCGAGCTCGGCCACATCGAGGTGGACGGCCACGACGCCGAGTCCCGCGCCGCCGACTCCGCCCGGGAGCGCGAAGGACTGTCCTGGCAGGACTGGGGAGCGCGCCTGACCCGCTACTTCCAGGCGGTGGAGAACCTCGTCTGGCCGGACCTGATCGTCGTCGGCGGCGGGGTCAGCAAGAAGTTCGACCGCTGGTCCCCCTACGTCGACGCCCGCACCACGATCGTCCCGGCGCACCTGCTCAACGAGGCCGGGATCATCGGAGCGGCGTTGCTGGCCCACGACGACTGACGCTCGGGCGGCCCGGGCGGCGGTGGTCAGCCGACGAGCTCGCGCAGGCGCCCGAGGAGCGTCTGCCACCACTCGGCGTGGCGCTGCTGGAAGACGAGGAGCGGGAAGCCGTGTCGCGCAGCGTGCTCCCGGGGGATCTCGTCCCATCCGAGGTGCTCGACGGTCACCCGGGTCTCGGCCCCGACCCGCTCGAAGCCGACGCGCACGACGGTCTCCTGATCGGGCGCGAAACTGGCCTGACGCCATCCGAACACCAGCCGTGACGGCGGCTCCCACACCTGGATCCGACCGACCTCGAAGACCTCGCCGTCGTCGTAGGTTTCGGTGAGGCGCCCGCCCGGGCCGGGCTCGAACGCCATCCGTCCGGTGCGGCGCGGATCGAACAGGAACAGACCGTCGGACCGCCACCACCGGTCGATCTCACCGGTGAAGGCGTCGAAGGCCCGCTGCGGCGAGGCGGCGACGCGCACGGCGACCAGGACCCGCGACCTCATCGCTGCCGCTCGACATGGTCCTTGAACGCGGCAAGCTCCCCGGCCCAGCCCCGCTCCGTTGCCGCGAGCCAGGACCTGAGCTCGTCCATCGGGCCGGACCGGAGTGAGTAGATGCGGACCCGGGCATCGAAGTCGGGGTGGGCGTCGTCGACCAGCCCGCTCTCCCGCAGAACCCTGAGGTGACGGCTCATCACCGGCGGGGTCAGCTCCAGGACGGCGGCGAGCTCCCCCGCTCGGTGGGGCCGCTCCCGCAACAGGTCGACGACCCGGCGACGGTGCGGGTCGGCCAAGGCGGCCAACGTCCGGTCCAACGACGGCCGACGGTGGCTCGGCGCCGCCCCGGCGCTCGTCACCAGTGCTTTGCCTCGATCGTGGCCCCGATCGCCCGCTCCGCTTCGGCGAGCGAGACGTCCCGGACGTGCATCGAGAAGGTCCAGCGGTGCCCCTCGAGGTCAGCCACCCGGTAGATCCGGTCGCCGTAGAACTCGTCCGAGGGTTCCGCGTCGATGACCGCCCCCGCTGCCCGTGCACGATCGCAGTGCTCGTCGAGACCGGCGTCGATGCTCACGTGCACGCTCTGGGTGTTCGCTCCCCCGACCGACGCCGGGCTCTTGGCCCGTCCTTCCCACTCGCCACCGACCATCACCCGGCCCCGGCCGTCGATGCCCATCTCGTAGTGGCACATCGTCGGGTCGCCGTCCGGCGCCTCGATCGCCATGGTCGTCTCGAAACCGAAGACACGCTCGAGCCACGCCACGGCGGCCTTCGGGTCGCGGTAGTGCACAGCCGCCACGAACGTCGGATCGCTCATCGCCGCATCCCCTTCGTCGTAGTTCCCCACGTCCGCAATAGTTTCATCTGCTGCGAAGTATCTGTCAACGCCACGCTGGTGCCCCGTCCTACCCGACCGGTGCGAGCTCATGGCGAAGGTCGTGCGCGCCGCCGCGCACGGCCGAGGTGGACGTGACAGGGGTTCGGACGGCGCGAGACCCCTGCCATGTCGCGTTCGAGCAGCATCTGCGCGACCTCGCCGAGCGCAGGCTGGTGCTTGAGCCGCACGCAGTACGCGAGCTGCACGGCGACGACGTCGACGCAGCCGGACCGCGTCGAACCTTCTACCGCGCGCCGGACGTGCTGCCGCGCGCTGCCCGTTGTCGCCCCCGTGCGGCCGCCCGCGCGTCGCGACGGGCGAAGCGCGAGCGGTGCGTCTCCGGCGGGGCAACGCGGTGTCGCTGGATATCGGCGGACCTACCGAACCGCGGTGGGAGCTGCTCTGTGATTACCGAGCGTCGAGGCGTCGCAGGATCTCGTTGAGCAGCTCGGTGTGCTGGTCCAAGACCTGGGTGTGTCCGTTCAAGGCCTCGGTGTGCTGGTCCAAGACCTGGGTGTG
>JAKDNL010000544.1 GCA_030451825.1 Pseudonocardia sp.
CCTCCCCGCCCTCCCGCCGGGCGGGCCGCCCCCCCCCCCCCCCCGCGCCCCGCCCCCCCCCCCCCCCCCCGCGCCCCCCCCCCCCCCCCCCCCCCCCCCCACGACCGGAGTGGTGGTCGGGCACGTCGCGAGTGCTGCGGTCGGACACACCGTGGGCGAGTCGATCGCACACGCCTGGCTCCGGGCGGATTGGGCCGTTCCCGGGACCCGGGTCGAGGTCGAGTACCTGGGCGAACGGCTCGGCGCCGAGGTCGTCGAGGGCCCGCGCTACGACCCGTCCATGGCCCGGATGCGGGCCCGATAACCGTCACCAGGGGGAGGAGGAACGACATGGGACACGACGTCATCGTGGTCGGGCTCGGCGGCATGGGCAGCGCCTCGGCGCATCGGCTCGCCGCGGGCGGGCTGCGGGTGCTGGGCCTGGACCGCCACCCGCCCGCGCACGACCAGGGATCGAGCCACGGCGGGTCGCGGATCACGCGGCAGGCCTACTTCGAGGACCCGGCCTACGTGCCGCTGCTGCGCCGGGCCGGCGAGCTGTGGGACGAGGTGGCGGCCGAGTCCGGGCGGAAGCTGGTCGACTGGAGTGGCGGGGTGATCGTCGGGCGGCCGGACGGGCCGACCGTGTCCGGATCGCTGGGCAGCGCCCGGCACTGGGGCCTCGAGCACGAGCTGCTCGACGCCGGTGGGATCCGGGCGCGGTATCCGACGATGCGACCGTCCGACGACGACGTCGCGCTGGTCGAACGCCGCGCCGGGTCGGTGGACCCGGAGGAGAGCGTGCGCGCCCACCTCGACCTCGCCGCCCGCCACGGCGCCGACCTGCGCCACGGCGAGACAGTCCTGGACTGGACGGTCACCGACCACGGCGTGCGGGTGCGGACCGACCGCGGCCTGCACGAGGCCGACCGGCTGGTCCTGGCGCCCGGCGCCTGGGCCCCGGAGCTGCTGGCCGAGCTGGGCCTGGGCCTTCTGGTCGAGCGGTACGTGCAGTTCTGGTTCGCGCCGTCGGACCCGACGCCGTTCGCCGGGCACCCGGTCTACATCTGGGAGGGCCCCGGCGGACGGCAGTTCTACGGCTTCGGCCTCGGCGCGGACGGCACCGTCAAGGTCGCGTTCTTCCGCGGGGGCGAGGTCTGCGACCCGCGCGGCATCGACCGGACCGTGCATCCGCGCGAGATCGAGGAGATCCGGGCGTTCGTGGCGCCGCACGTCCCGGGGGCGGTGCGGGAGTTCGTGCGCGCCAAGACCTGCATGTACACCTGCACCCCCGACCACCACTTCGTGATCGCCCCGCACCCCTCGCACCCGGTCGTCACCGTGGCCTGCGGGTTCTCCGGTCACGGCTTCAAGTTCGTCCCGGTGGTCGGCGAGATCGTCGCCGACCTGGTCACGACCGGTTCGACGCCACATCCGATCGACCTGTTCGACCCCGCACGCTTTTCTGCCCACTCCGCGCACTTCGGGGAGCACGTCGCATGAACATCACACCCGCGTCCCTCACCTCGGGCAGCCTCCGGTCGACGCTGCCGGGCTCCGCCTACACCGACCCCGCGACGTTCGACTCCGAGTGCGCCCGCATCCTGGAGGCGAACTGGTTCTGCGCCGTCGCCTCCACCGACGTCGGGACGACCGGCTCGTACCGGACCGTCACCGTCGGACGGGAGAGCGTGCTGATCACCCGTACCCGGGCGGGGGAGGCCCGCGCGTTCTTCAACGTGTGCCGCCACCGCGGTGCGCGGTTGTGCACCGAGGACTCCGGCACCGTCGCGCGGACGTTCCGCTGCCCGTACCACGCCTGGTCCTACGACCTCGACGGCAAGCTGGCGTCCGCGCCGCACCTGCCGCAGATGGGCGACATCGACCGCACCGAGTACGGGCTGCGCACGATCGCGGTCCGGGAGTGGCTCGGCTACGTCTGGGTGTGCCTCGACGCCGACCCGCCCTCGTTCGCCGACACCGTCATGGCGTCGGTGGCCTCCCGGCTCGGCGACGGCGCGGCCGTCGAGCGCTACGACGTCGGGTCCCTGGCGCTCGGGAAGCGGATCACCTATGACGTGGCCGCCAACTGGAAGCTCGTCGTCGAGAACTTCATGGAGTGCTACCACTGCTCGACGATCCACCCCGAGCTCACCGGTGTGCTGCCGGAGTTCGCGAAGGGGTGGGCGGCGCAGTACTACGTGGGGCACGGCGCGCAGATGGGCGCGTCGGTGCAGGGGTTCACGGTGGACGGCACGGCCGGGCTGGGGCGCCTGCCCGACATCGACGACGAGCAGGACCGCCGCTACTTCGCCGTCACCGTCGCACCGCAGGTGTTCCTCAACCTGGTCCCGGACCACGTGATCGTGCACCGGATGTTCCCGATGGGGCCCGGCCGCACGGTGATCGAGTGCGACTGGCTGGTGCACCCCGACGTGCTCGCCTCCGGCACCGACATCTCCGGGTCGGTCGAGCTGTTCGACCGGGTCAACCGGCAGGACTTCGACGCGTGCGAGCGCTGCCAGTCCGGGATGGGCTCGCGCGTCTACGCCGACGGCGGTGTGCTGGTGCCGACCGAGCACCACATCGAGGCGTTCCACACCTGGGTCCGGACCTCGCTCGGCGAGATCGTCGGGGTGCCCGCGGAGGAGGGCGCGGCGTGAGCGCCCCGTCGGCCTCCGGCACCGTGCTCGACGCCATCGGGAACACCCCGTTGGTGCAGGTGGACGGCGTGTGGCTCAAGCTCGAGCACCTCAACCCGTCCGGGTCGGTCAAGGCACGGATGGCGCTGCACGTGATCGACCGGGCCGAGGAGCGCGGGCTGCTGCGGCCCGGCGGCACGATCGTCGAAGCCAGCTCGGGCAACACCGGCAACGCGATGGCGATGATCGCCGCGGTCCGGGGCTACCGGATGGTGGTGGTGACCCCGGCCGGGCTGAGCCGGGAACGCACCGCGATCTCCCGGGCGTTCGGTGCCGAGGTGCTCGAGGTCGGGGACTTCCACGTCACCGAGGCCCTGGCCGTCGCCGCGCGGCTGGGACGGCGGCCGGGGTGGTTCGCGCCGGCGCAGTTCGACAGCGAGGACAACGTCGAGGAGAACGCGACCTGGCTCGGGCCGGAGATCGTGGCGCAGCTCCCGGCTGCGCCGGACGCGGTGGTCTGCGGGATCGGGACCGGCGGGACGCTGGTCGGGGTGGGCCGGGCGTTCCGGACGGTGAACCCGGACTGCGCGGTGATCGGTCTGGAGCCGCACGAGTCCTGCACGATCCGCTGCGGCGAGATCGGGAAACACCGCATCGAGGGCATCGCGGACGGGTTCGTGCCCGGCATCGTGGCCCGGCACCGACACGTGGTGGACGACGTCGTGTCGGTCTCCAGCGAGGACGCCCTGACCGAGATGCGCCGGATGGCGCGCTCGTTCGGCCTGTTCGTCGGGCCCAGCTCCGGGGCGCACCTGGTCGCGGCGCGCGCCTGGCTGGAGGCGCACCCCGGGACGACGGTGGTGACGTTCTGCAGCGACGAGGGCGAGAAGTACCTCGCCGATCACTTCACCGCTCCTACGGGTGGGTTGAGCTGGGGAAACGTCACGGCTGATCGGGCGGCGCCGTCCGGGTGACCGCGTCGGCCACCAGGTCGGCGGCGCTGGAGTCGCGGGTGCGCCGTCCCCGGTCGTAGTGCTGGGTGGTGGCGATGGTGGCGTGCCCGACGTCGGCCTGGACGTGCTGGATCGGGGCACCGTTCTCCAGCGCGATCGTCACGTAGGCGTGGCGCAGGGCGTGCGGGTGCACCCGGTCGGCGACGTCGTCGAGCTCCGGCCCGCCGAGCTCGGCGACCCGTCGCAGCAGCGTGTAGAGGGCGAAGCGGGTGCAGCGGCCGCCGTCGCGTGTGGCCAGCAGCGGTGACGGCGGCGTCCCGCCACGCCCGCGACGTGCGGGAACGTCCGCGCCCGCCGCCCGGTCCCGCTCGCTCAGGTAGGTGGTGAGCGCGTCCGCGGCGAGCCCGGTCAGGTAGACCTCGCGGCGGACCCCGCCCTTGCCGAGCACCCGCAGCAGGCGCTCCCCGCCGGAGACGACGAGGTCGTCGCGGTCCAGACCGGCGACCTCGGACACCCGCAGGCCCAGGGCCAGCAGCGCGACGACGGCGACCGCGCGCCGGGCGTAGAGCTCGCGGTGACGGGTGGGGTGCGGCAACCGCGCCGCCGAGTCCAGCAGCGCCCGGACCTGGGCCGCGGTGAGTCGCACGGTCGGTGAGGGGTCCCGTGATCCGCCGGTGAGCCCGAGCCGCTTGCGGTTGAGCGCGGCCGGGTTGCCGGCCGCCACACCGGTGTCGACGAGGTGGCCGTAGAACGCGGACACGGTGGACAGCATCCTGGCCCGGGTCCGTTTCTGCGCACCGGCCGCGTCCAGGGCGTGCAGCCAGGCGGTGACGTGCGTGGCGCTCGCGTGCCGCGGGTCCAGCGAGCGTGCGGCGCACCATCGGAACCACGCGAGACCGTGCAGCGGTCCGCGCGCGGCGGGCGGGGGAGTGCGACACCGCGCTCGCAGGCGGCGCCGCCGTGATG
>JAKDNL010000058.1 GCA_030451825.1 Pseudonocardia sp.
CCAGGGACCCCCAGCTCAGGGGGTCCGTCACGTAGCGGTAGTGCCCCCCCTGCGGGGTGGGCCGGGCTGCGCCCGGCGCCGCGCGGCTGCGCCGCCCGGATGGGGGTTGCGTTGCTGTTCATCCCGCCCGTTTATGTGTTTAAACCTATGGGTTTAAACACATAAACACAGCTTGGGACGCTCATAATGACTTAAGCGTATAATCTACTAATCAGACAGTGACACCTCTTAGGGTGTCCATTTACCCTTTGCCTCTAGAGTACCTATTAGGCCCTTATCTACAATCCGCACTGGGTCATTTTCAATCGGTCTCCGTACTCTCGTTCCCTGGCAGCATCAATATTACCCGAATACGCATTGAATTGCAACGACATTCTCACTCTTTTAGCCATTGACGGACGGGTATTATCGCCGGCAGCTCCCCCGTACTCGCCCAGGGACCCCCAGCTCAGGGGGTCCGTCACGTAGCGGTAGTGCCCCACGCTGCGCGTGGGGCCCAGCTCGTCAGCTACCCGCGATGTTGATACGTGACCCTGCCGGCGCCGGCTGGTCCAAGTCGGTCACTGTCTGGCCGTCGATTTGCAGCACCTTGTTCTCCAGGTGCATGGCCACGCGTTGTTCTGACAGGCCGGCAGCAGCGAGGCGCTCCCGCACGGTCATGCCGTCGCTCGTATCTGTCTCGTTTGTAGTCATTGCCTCTCCCTCGTCGCTATCTATTACCTACTTGGGCCGTCTGACGCGTTGGGCTAGTCGTCGAATCGCATTTCGTCAATGTCCCGGAATCGGACTGTTGAACCGAACCTGTCTCTAGTCTGTTCGGTTAGTTCCTCGGTGAGTCTGTGGTTCGCCTCCCGCACGCCCTGTTGTGCGTTGTCGACTCTCCATGTGCTGAGTCCTTGATATGCCTGTCCGATCTTTGCCTGATTGGCTTTGCTCGGGGGTCGGTCACCGCTAAGCCAGCTCAAAAGGGTTCGCTGTAACGGCGCGAGGCCGGCATTGTCTGCGAGGGTGGATCCGCGGGCGGACTTCGTCAGCTCGCGCAGCTGTGCTTGCCATCCCTTCGCCCTGTACGACCGGGCTGGGCGAGCCTGGGCTGCCTTCTGACCAGCCGCCCGCGCCTCCTTGATGCGCGGGCCCAGCTTCTCGATCCGGTCAGCTCCGAGGTCCAGGCGGACGGTGCGCTTGCCACCGTTGGAGTTCTGTACTGATCCGTTCCACTCAACCTCGGCAGTGACAGTCAATGTTTCCGGCACAGGTGAGTCTTCCCCGAATCCGGTAGGTTCCTCTCCGTATTCAGTAGCGTACTCGTCTTCTGCCTCTTGAATGGCCTTCTCGATGGCGGCCTCATCGGGCTCGGAGTACGGCTCGCCCTCGCCGCTTCCTGTGCGGGAACTGTTCGGCATCAGGCCTCACCGCTCGGTTGCTGCTTCATCTTGAATGACCCGAGCTTGATTCCGTCGGGGTCGATCGTCATGGGCGAACGCCCACCGGGACGCTGTTGTGTCGTGACGATGTCCATCGCTTCGGCGGGCAGGACTAGTTCGTCGACGTTGCGGAGGGCGACCGGGCCTAACTCCGGGGCCATCTTCCGGCAGTCCTCGGCCCACCGGTAGATCGTCGCGGATGCCTGCGCCTGCACCGCGTGGGTCCAGTCAGGGCGCTGTGCAGCGCTGTGCCAGCGCCGCGACGTGCCGGAGTCTCCGGGGGAGCCGAGCATGAGCGACAGCGCCATCCCGAAGGCTTCCTTGACCATGACGTACTGCTCGGAGTCGCGGCCGTAGCTGTTGATCGCTTCGGCTCGGAGCTTGTTGACGAACCCGGCCCACTTCTCCAGGCGGACTCCCTCAGCGGTGTAGGAGTCGAGCACGGTCACATCCCCCCACCGGCCCTGCTCGGCGAGGTCGCGCAGCAGGGCCACCGTCGGGGCCGGGACCCAGGCCGTCTGTTGCCGGTGGGCGCCGGAGAGGGGGTGCGGGGCTTCGTTGGCGAAGTGCCACGGGTGCACCTGCACCTGGTAGTAGCCAGGCCGCCGGTCGTCGAACTCGATCTCACCGGTGTGCATCAGCTCGCCGTGAGCGACCAGCACGCTCGACGCGGCAGCGACGAACGCGCCGGACCGGTCCAGGACCGCGGTCGGACCCGTGTGCGGGCGGCTCCAGCTCCACGAGCTGATGACGTGCGCGGCGAACGTGCAGCCCGGGAGCTCCGGACGCCAGAACGGCGGGCGGAGCCGGTTCTCCGTCCCTCCACGTCGCATCGGCGCGTACTCGCCCTCCAGTGCGGCCAGCAGCCGCAGTGCGCCATCGTCGGCGCCCTTCCCCAGCTCTGCCTTGCTCATCTCCAGCAGCTCGTCTTGGCGAGCCTGTCGGCTTTGTGCCCGCGGAGAAGGAGACCGGCGCGCGGGCGGCGGCGGGCGGACCGGCACCGGCGGCGCCGCTTCCTCGCCCGGCTCGGATGTCTCACCGGTGATGAGCGCCTCGCACCTCGGGTGGCGCGCGGCTCCGCACGCCGAGCGGACGCCGGTCGGGCGCCCGCACGACACGCACGGCGCCTGCTGCTCCGTCGTCGACCCGAACCCGCACCACTGCCCCTCCGACGGGCACGCCACGCAGCCCTGCGGAGCGGCCGACGGATCCGCCACCGTCTCCGACGCCTGGTCGCCCGCCGAGTCGGTGGGCGCCGCGGCGTCGGACTCCGGCCCTGCCTCGGGGGCCACGTTCACCGGCAGGGCCGCTTGCTCGGCCTCGACCGGGAGGGCCGCGGCACCGCCGGTGCTCGGCCCCTCGTCGGGCGTCGTCGAGCTGGCGGGGTCGCTGTCGTCGCCGAGGTCGAACGCGAACAGGCTCAGCTGGTAACAGCGGACCGGCTTGCCATTCATCCGCGGACTGGCCTGCCACTCGCCGGCCCGCTTCCGCGCGCTGGACACATGCAGGTGGCCGCGGTCGTAGAGCTTCGCGCAGGCCACGGCGCTGTCGAGGCCGAGTTCGTCGGCGAGCTGACGCCACACGCTGGGCAGCACATAGAGCCACTTCCCGTCGTCGGATCGGATGCCGTTGATCTGCTGGTCGAACCCGTGTTGCGGCAGGCTCACCCGGCGGTCTTGGGCGTCGGGGTCCCACGACCGACGTGGGTGGGACAACTCCCCGTATTCGGCCAACGTCGGCCAGGCCGAGCGGCGTGAGACCAGCGACTCCGACAGCGCATCGACCATCCGGTCGGCGTCATGCTTCGGCTCGTGCGCGTTCGCGTCGAGGTGCTCGCGGGCGGCTTCTACCGCGGCGGTGGTGAGCACCTCACCCGTGCCGACCTGCGCGTCGATCATCATCGCGCCCGCGACCGCCATGTGCAGGTGCTCGGCGATCGTGCCCGGCACCCCACCACCGGGTGGGGTGCCCACCAGGGCCTCCGCACGCGCGATCAGCGCCTCCACCCCGGGCACGGTGTTGGTCTCCAGCACCGCCGGGCCGAGCCAGCCATAGCAGCGAGCCACCAGCGCATCGAGGATCTTGGCCTCGGTGGCATTCTCGGTGAACGGCGCAGCCAGCTCGACCACCCGAGCTGGGATACCGGCGAACCGGCCTGCGGCGATGCCGTCGGTGAGCCGGTCGTTGCCAGTGGAGAACAGAACTCCGAACCACGGCACCGACTTGTGGGTGCCCTGCGCCGAGTCGGCCTCGGCCTTCAACCTCGAGGATCCCTGGCAGGTCGAGTACACGACCTCGCCCCACCGGGGCTTGTCGAACGACGCCAGGCCGCGTTCGTCGAAGAACGGCGGCAGGATCCCGAGCTGGCCCAGGAACCGGCCGGTACCCACGCTCGTGGCGTCCCAGCCGAGCACGATCCCGTCCCCGAGCCGGGGGTCACCCCACAACGACGCTGCGACGGCCTGCGTGGTGCTCTTGCCCTTGCGGGAATCGCCGTAGAGGTCCCACCAGTGCGACTGGCGACGCATCGGGCCCACGAACGGCCCGCCGGCGCTCGCGCCCATCGTCAGCGCCATCTTCGGGTGCCGGGCCACGATCTCCACGACCTCGCCCATCACCTCACGCGCCGCGCCCGGGTCCGTGTGCGGGGGCAGCGTCAGGTAGCCGTTCGGCATGCACTCGGCGACCGGGATGTCCACGTGCCCGGTCTCGGTGTGCGCCTGCGGGCGGGCGGTCGCTTCCCGCTCCGGCGCGTGCCGGTGGGCGTGATCACGGATCGCGGTCTCCACCGCCGTGATGATGTTGCGGTCACCGGAGAGGTTCGCGCCGAGCTTGACCGCCCACCGGCCGTCGGCCAGCTCGTCGTTGGTGACCACTACCCGGTCGCTGTCCTCGGTCATGCTCAGCAGGTACTCGGTGCCCACCCGGCGCCGGGTGCCGTCGCGGCGCACCACCCGGGCGTGCGCGATCGGCATCGCGCACCGCCGCACCCACTGGCCACTGCTCGATCCGTCCCGCTTGTACTCGTAGACACCGCGGTCGTAGTCGTCGAATCCCAGTGAGTACCGGTAGCCCAGGCCGAACGTGACGTTGACCGGGTAACCGGGCACCGACGCGCCCTCACCCTCACCGCCGCCGCGGCCACGGCGGCGGCGGCGCTCGCTGTCCAGATCCACCGGGTCCAGGCCCTCGGCCGCGCCGGGCTCCCCCGGCCCGTCAGCGGCCGGCTCAGCGCCCGGGCTCGGGTCCTGCGCGGGCGCAGCAGCCGCAGTTTCGTCCAGGGAGACCGCCTCGCCCGCGGGAAGGGAAGCCGACGGCGGCGTCTCGTCGACGTCGTCCAGCTCGGGCGCGGTCTGCCCCGCGGGCGCTTCCTCCTCGGGAGCGGGTGCCGGGCCGGACGGGTCCAGCAGAGCGCGCAGCGCCGCCGGATCCAGCTCGGTGAACTCCTCGACACCGTGCCCGGCCGCCAGGTGATCGGTGGCGTCCTTGCCCTCGCACGCCTGCACCACCCGCACCGAGGCCGCGACCTCGTGCACCTGCTCCAGCAGGTGCAGCACATGCCGGTACCCGGCGTAGGCGCCCTGCTTCTTCTCCGGGCCGTCCCGGTCCGCGACCAGCACCACGTGCGCGCCCGCCAAGGCCGCGGTGTACTGCGGCAGCCACCGAGTGTCTGCGTCGTTCCCGACCGCAGCGCCACCGGCGTTGCACGTGGCCGCCACCCCAGCAGCAGCCAGAGCGTCCGCGTCCTTCTCGCCCTCAGCGACCCACACCAGCTCCCCGGCCGCGATCGCCGCCGCCACCCCCGGCAGCCGGTAGAGCACCCGCCTGTCCACCGCCGGCCACCGCGGCTGCCGCCGCCCGGACGCATCGACAGTGCGGAGGGTGAACTCCTTCGGCTCCCACCGCGTGACCTCGTAGACCAGGCCGCCGTGCACGTCCTGATACGGGTAGGTCTCCACCAGACGGCGGGCCTTCTTCTTCGGCGCCGCCTTCGGCTTCCCCGCCGCCGCCGCCCGCGGCGGCGCGGTGCGCGCGGCGGCGGCGGGGGGCTGCGAGCGCGCCGAACGCGGCCGACGCCGAGCCGGGTCGGCCGGTAGCGCGGGCGGCGCGTCGTAGAGATCCGAGAACCCTGCGAACCCGAGCGCCTGCACCACCGCCAGGCCGTCACACCCCCCGTGACAGTCCACGAACGTCCGGCCCGCGCCCGAACGTGAGTCGACCCGCCACGTCACCGACAGCGACGCCCGACCATCCTCGTGGGCCGGGCAGTGCGCGTGGATCTGGTGCTCACGATGGGTCGCGACCAGGCCCGCAGCCGTCAGCGCGTCCGCCACTCGGGCGAACGAGCTGCCATCAGCAACTGCCGGTTGCGTCACCCGGACCACCCGCCAACCAGGCGGACTCGCCTCGTTCGGCCGATCGGAGCAACACGACGGGACGGCGACACGCGGTCGCCGAAACCATCAGCAGGAGTGTGCGCGGGAGCGCTCACCAGCTATCCTCACAGACGTTCTACAGATGCGGGGCCGGTGCTGTGTTACGCACAGGCCTGTGGTCGTAGCTGTGGTTCGTGGAAGGCAAGTGAGCGAGCGAGCGGCCGCCAAACCCAGACGCGCTCATTGCCGAGCCGGGACCCGCCCCCCACGTGGGGGCGGGTCCTTTGCTTATGTCGACGTGGGGTTCATGCCGCGCCCCTCTCGTCGCTGATCGGAAGCTGTAGCTGCGGGTCGATAGGTCGTTGCGTGCCCACCGGCTCGAGTCCGTGCGCTGTCGCCAGCACCGAACAGACGTACCGACTCCACGCCATCCCTCGACGGTCAGCCTCGGCCTTGTAGATCGCCCACTGCTCCTCGGGGATCTTGAGGCTGAGCGCCCGGAGACCCTCCGGTTGTGGCCCTCGTGCTCCCATGGGCCGAGATTCTGCAATAACTCGGGTTTTACGTGGGGGCGACACGCCGGGCCATGGGCGATCATGTGCACGCACTTTCGATTGCCGTCCGTCGTGCCTCGGTGACAGTCAGCTCGTACCGGACGGTCAGTGCAGCGAACTTCACCGCGTAACCGCAGGGCTCGACCGGGGGCAGCCAGCGTTCGGGTCCGTCGTCGCCCTTGGCGCGGTTGCCGTCGGGTCCGGCGGCGACCACGGCGAGCAGGTTGGCGGGGTCGTTGGCGAAACGCTCCCGCTCGTCCTGTGTCCAGTGGGCGGCGCCGGTCCTCCAGGCCAGCGACAACGGCACGACGTGATCGACGTCGATGGCTCGGGTCCGGCCGGTCACCACGGCACCGGTGTACGGGTCGCGCAGGGTGCCGGCGACGACGTCGCAGCCCTTGCGGGTGGTGACCTGGGTCAGGTCCCGGAGCAGGACGACGTCCCGGACATCGCAGTCGGGCCCGAGTGCCGGGGCCCACCCGTCGCCGAAGTCCTCATCCCGGTCGTAGCCGGCCTCGGGGCCGTCCGCAGCCACACGCAGCGGTCCCTCTGGACGGGGCTCCGGCGACGCTGCCAGGACGGCGGATCGGGCGGGCCCGGCCACCGGCCCGATCGCGCCGACGCCGAGCCCGCTACAGCTGCTCACAAGGACGCTGACGGTCAGCGCTGCCAGCACGGTTCTACAGCCCCGGCTCGCACCTGCCCGCCTCATCGCCGCTGCTCCCGCCGAGCCGCTCGGCGCGGCCCACTCCGGCGGCGGGCACGGCCGTGCTCGAACACGAGCCCGCCCGCGCCTGGGGTGTCGATCGACGTCGTCCGCCGGGCCAGGTTGTGCGTCACTCGCCCTTCCTTGACGCCGTAGGAGGTGAACAGCTCCCCCAGCGCGGCCCAGAGCCCTCCGTCGCGAGCACGTAGTGCCTCCCACGCTGCTCGGAGGCTGCGCGGGGTCACAACCGCATAAAGCCAGCCCCACCGGAACGTCTTCCGGCCGCGGAACCGCGCCCTCACCGCGACCCACCACCCGTCAACCGACGCGACACGGCGCCGCCACGGCCAGCTCGCGCCCGGCCAAACCGCTCCCGGAACCACGTCAGGACCTGCGCACAGCGACCCGGCGCCGGCAGTGCGAGGCGGGACCAGCCGCACTCAGCCAGCGTTCGGGCTTCCCGCGGGGAAAAGAACCCGACCTGCGTCTCGGTGACGGTGTCGTCGGTGGCGACGACCTGCCAGCGGCCTCGGTGCCTCGACCGGCTCGGTAGCGGCGAGACGTCCCGACGCAGCAGCCGCCACACGTGCGGCGGGTAATCGGCCAGGCATCGTGTCCCGAAGTTCTCCCAGCCGGCCAGGCCGCCCATCCCGAGGGCAGCCGAACTCCTCTGTGTCGACGCCACCACGTGCATCTTGATCGGGGCGATCGGGCCCGCCCCGACCTGGACCCGGCGCTGTTCGGCACCCGTTCCCAGCAGCTTGCACAGAGCCTCCACCGCGGGCGATGCGTCCGGCTCACCCGGAGCCTTGATCTCCCGCCAGTACCTGATCAATCGGTTGACCAGCGGCCCCAGCTCTTCGATCAGCACCCAGATCCGCGGGCCGACGTCGATATGCCCAGCCACGCCGGCGCGGCGCGCCGCTTCCTCCCGGAGCACGAGCAGCCTGTCGTGGATGGTCTCGACGCTCCGGTGGTACTCGCATTTGGCTAGGTCCTCAGCCCAGGGATGTGAGATGATCTTCGGGTCGAAGATGACCCCGTGCCCACCCGCCGCCAGCGCCTGCGACAGGACCGTGCGTAGTAGCACCGTTTTCCCTCGGCCCGCACCGCTCGCGGCCAGCACGTGCGGGGAGTCGTCGTCCAGATCCACCGTGATCGGCTGGTTCCCGTCGGCCAGGCCGATGATCGGCGGCGCGTCCTTCGAGCCGTCGATCAGCGCGGCGATCTCGGCGTAGGTGACTTCGTTCGGCAGCATGGCTGGCTCCTCCTGTGTGATCGTTCCGGCGGCGGTCGATACCGACCGGACTGCGCTTCTCTTCGGGGCCATCACGGCGCGACACCTGCCGGGGCCGGCTCGGGCCCCGTGGCGGTGGGTGCCGGGCAGTAGGCGTGCAGGAACGGCCAGGCCCGATCGTGTGCGGTGATCTGCCCCAGGTAGTCGGTGCGGCAGGTGGCGCCCCAGCCGCGAACCTCGACCACGTCGCCCGGCTTGACGGTCATCGCGAACTGGTCGCCGGCGTCGACCCAGTCGCCGATCTGGCCGTCGCTGTAGAGCGTCCGAAACTGGCCGCCCTCGACGGTGACCAGTGGAGCCGAACCCGGCCGCTGCGGAGCCCCTGCCTGCGCCGACCCGGCGAGACCCGCTCCTGATCCCAGCACGATCAGGACGATCGCCGCGGCGGCTGCTGCTCGTGAGCTGCGGGCGCTCATCGGGCGTTCCTCTCGTGCTCGACCCACTCCGAGGCCAGCTGGAGCCGGTCACCGCGGTCCAGCCGGACACCGAGGCTGATCTCGCCGTTCCAGTCGCTGCGCTCGTCGACCACGCCGCGCTGCCCGTCGCACAGCCGCACGACGCGGTCACCGATGCGCGGGGCCGCGCGCGCCTTGTCCCATCGGTGCCAGAACGCCATGTCGGACTTCGCCTGCGCAACGACGGCGTGGATCCGTTGCGTCCCGATCGGCTCGTCGGTCAGGAACTCGGCGTCGGCCGGGTGCATCGGTCCACCCGCGGTGACGTCGAGCCAGTACCAGCCATCCGGCATCAAGACCGCAAACATTCCGGTCAACGGCGACCACGCGATCCGGGGCGGGGGGCTCCCCGGGCGCCGCGGCTCGGCCCCGACGTTCCTGCCGAGCAGGCGGCGCACGATGCTCATGACCCCACCGCCCGGGTCACGTCTGCCTGTGTGGTCGTGGCCCGGTGCAGGGCGTCGGGGTCCAGGGCGTGCATCAGGTGCCACCACGTGAAGCCTCGGCCGTCGAAGTGCTCGACCGCGGGCAGCGTGTGGAACACGTGCTCGCGCGCCCCGACCAGGATCACCCGCAGCCCCAACGCGACGGCCGCCCCGAACTCGACGTGCCGGCCGCCCTTCCCACCCCCGGCACCCGGGTCCGGGCTGAACGCAATCAGCGTGTCGGCGGCGCGCAGATCATCGAGGTCCGCGACCGCGATCGGCGCGCAGCCCTGCGGGTCGGTGGCCAGCTGCTCCGGGGTGCAGGAGATCGGGTACCGGCCGTCGTGGTGGTCGATCCACCGTGACGTCACCTCGTAGTCCAGGGCGTGCAGGCTCGTGCGGATCACCCGCATCCGCTCGGCCTCGCTGTAGCGGGCCGCGAGATAGATCATGTGGCTGCGTCGCACTCAGGCCACCTCCCCTAGCACGTCGTCGGCGTCGACGTCCGGGCGCGCGGGCAGCTCCCGCACCTCTCCGGCTGCTCCTGGCGCCTGGATAGGGCTGTTCCTGATCGCCCGCGGAGGAAGGGCGTGGCCCTCGGTGCGGGGAAGGCTCAGCGCCAGCCGGCGCAGTGCCCGCTGCTGCATCGTGGTCACCGACGTCCGACAGGTGCGCCCCGTCCGGTGCGCGGTGTCGATGGCGCTGCGCTCCTCGACGAACCGCAGTACCAGGATCTCCCGGTGCGTCGCGGGCAGCTGCTCGAACGCCGCCACGACCTCGCGGCGCGTCTCCTGCACACACACCCACTCCTGCGGCTCGAGGTCAGTAGCCGGCCGCTCGTCGGCCACGTCGGCGACCACCTCACGGCGGTGTCGATTCGTGCGGTAGTGGCTGAACACCAGGTTCCGGGCGATCGTGAACAGCCACCCCGCGACGCCGCGGCCCTGGTCGTGGACCGAGCCGATCCCGCGCAGCGCACAGACGAACGTGTCCTGCGTCAGGTCCTCCGCCAGACCGGGGTCGCCGACCAGCGAGCGGACGTAGCCCAGCACCTGGTGCTGGTAGGCGGCGAACAGTTCCCCGAACGCGGCCGGGTCCCCGTCCTGGTGCGCGCGCACCAGCACCCACCCGGCATCCGCGTCCGGGCGGGCCGGGAGCGGCGGGGCGACCGCGCGGGTCGGGGTACGTGGGCTGCCGGATCGGCTCGTGCGGTGCGGGGGGGTTTAATCTGGGCCGGCCCGATTCCGCCGGGACGAACCGTGGCTCAGTGCTCGTGTCATCTTCCCTCAGCTCCCTGATTCCGGACTCGGTTGCGGGCTGGCCGGGACCTGGCACCAACACATGCGGCCGTCGGCGATCGCGGTGCAGCCGGCGGCGTCGTGGTCGTCCCAGCCGTGCGGACACACCGGGCACTGCCGCTCCGTGTTCATTCCCTCCCGAACCCGGCCGTTCTCCGCGGACAATCGCGGGTCCATCCCCCCGCCTGCCGGCGGGTCGTCCAGACCTGGCCAGCACACCTCATCGCACAACGGCGGCCCGTACTCCGCCATAGCCTGCTCGGCAGGCCACCCAGGGTGATTCATGCACATCGTCGGGCCGGTCCGAACCGCTTGTTCCGTGACTGTTTTCATCCCGTCATCCGCTCCTAGTCGTCGTTGTCGTCGTCGTCATCCGTGTCGTCGCTCCACTCATCGTCGACACTGTTGTCATCCACGTCCTGCGGGTCGCTGTCCGTGGCCTTCGTGGCGCGCCGGTCCGCGCTATTCGGCTCTTCGTCTGGGTCCTTTGCAAGGCGCCGGTTCCGTGCCCACACGCCCAGTTCCGCAGCGTCGTAGAGCTTCTCGGCGCCGTTCTTTCCGCGCGATTCTGGGAAGTGCACGTCACGCTGCGCAGTCTTGCGCAGGCTCTCCAGCGTCATCCCGTTCACCAGGTCCTCTGAGACGGCCTGCCGGAGTCCGATCAAGCGCGACGCCTCAACAATTTCGGCGTCATCCGGAGCATCAGCAGGTACCGGGCCAGGCTCGGCGGGGTCGGCGGCTGTCCCTGGGACAGTCCTAACCCCCTGTCCCAGGTCATCGTGATCATGGGACACGTCGGACAGGCTCTCCACCGGTGCCCGCAGCTCGTCACGAACCGTGCCCGGACGGCCGCGCAGCGCCAATTCCCGAGCCTCCCGCGGGGTGAAGAACGCGATCTGTGTTTCCGTTGCCACTCCGGCCGTCACGATCTGCCAGCGACCGATCTGCTTCGGCTTCTTCGGCATCGGCCACACTTCCGGGCACAGCATCCGCCACGCGTTCATCGTGTAGCGAGACAGGCACCGGGTCGCATAGTTCTCCCGCGCTTCGGGGCCACCCATGGTGCGGGCCGAGGCCATCTGCGCGACCGACACGACATGAATCTTGATCTGGCGACCCATGAACAGCAGATCGAGCAACGCCTCCACTGCGGGGGAGGTGTTCGGGTCGCCCTTCTCCTTGATCTCTCGCCAGTACTTGTTCAGGCGGTTGATCGTCGCGTTCATCTCCTCGGCGAGCAGCCAGATTCGGGGGCCCACGTCGACGTGATCGGTGTTGCCGTCGATGTCGGCGTAGCGCTCGGCGAGATCGTTTCGGCGGTTGACTTCGACCTGCAATCCGAGAAGTCGTTCGTGAATGGCTTCTGCGCTGCGGTGATATTCGCAGTTCGGCAGGTTCGCCGCCCACATGTGCGATACACGCTTGATGTCGAGGATGATTCCGTAGCCGCCCTTGGCCAGCGCCTGGGACAGGATCGTGCGCAGCAGCACCGACTTGCCAGCGCCGGAGCCAGCCGAGACCAGCACGTGCGGGGAGTCGTTCTCCAGGTCGACCGTGATGGCTCGCAGCCCGGCCGCCAGGCCGATGATCGGCGCCGTCTCCTTGGCCTGGGAGATCCTGGCCATGATGTCGGCGTAGGTGACCTTGGTCGGGGGTCGGACCGGCTCCTGGCAGGTGACGTAGGGCCGGTTGCCGGCAGTGTGGAAGTGGAACGTCGTGTCCGAGGCCAGGCCGAGCTTGTTCCGGACGACGGTCTTGATGTGGTTGGCCGTCCCGTCCGAGGCGTCGTAGGCCGAGGGCAGGTCGATCCGCATCTCGACGCCAGGGTTCTCCTGGAAGTCCCGCGGGATGTGGAGCCACTGCTCCGGACGCGTCGCGGTCTGCCCGACCGAAGTACGCAACGCATCGTGCAGGGGCCGCAGGTAGCGCGTGTGGTGCTCGTGTGTCTGCACGCGGCGCCAGAGCCCCCAGCTGCCCCACACCCCGATCAGCCCGGCCAGGACCCACGCCACGCCGGTCACCACCGCCGGCGTCGCGAGGTAGGCCGCACAGCAGGCGATCAGCACGGCTCCGAGTCGTGCGGCCGCGCGCTTCCACCCGGGCAGGTAGCTCCAACCCGCGGTCTCGCCGTCGATCTCGCGCGGCTGATGCCGCCCGGCCCGGAAGAACGTGGCGTCGGTGCGCCCCTCCCCACCGGAGAGGGGGCGGCCGGCGAAGAACCGCCCGGCCACCCGACCCACCCGCGGTGCGGGCACGGTGACCGTCGCCGTCGCCACAGCCCGGCCCCCGACCCGCGCCGCGGTGCCCACCACCGACGCCGTGGTCCGCCCTGCGCTGATCAGCCGGACCCCACTCGGGGAGGCTGCGAAGCGCTCGATCGCGCTCTCCGGGCTCAGCACCAGCTCGGTGCCGCTCGGCCCGGGTAGCACGATCTCTGTGGATGGCTCGCGCGGATCCTCGATCTCGCGTGGCGCCCGTTCCCGTTCCACCTGGATCGTCATCAGGTCCTCCTTGTCAGGCCGCGGACGGCGCTGCCCAGATGTTTTCGCGTTCAAATGCGTTACCGCTTACGCGTGCGGATCCAACTGCGCCGATCGGTCCAGCACTGTCGGTGCAGTCCCCGCACAGGCCGGTGCTGCGCGGGACCACGTAGCCCGCATCGCGCACGCACGCCCGGCAGCGGCGGCGCGCGGCCAACGCAGCCCCCAGCGCCGCGCGCTGCGCCGGCGACGGAACCCGGCACGCCATCGCGAGATCGAGCCGGTAGAGCCCGGCCCATCGCCGGCCACGCCGCCACTTGATCTGCGCCACCGGCTGCTGACCGCCCGGGCGCAACCCCCGGGCACGCAGCTGACGGCGCGTTGCGACCCCCGAAGGCGCGCCGCCCCAGCGGAAGGTCGGCAGGCCGTCCTCCAGCGCCGCGAACACCCACCGGCCGTCCCAGAGCTGCACCGGGCCCGCCATCAGATCCGGCCCTCTCGCATCGCCGCACCCAGCCGATCCACCGCCGCGCGAACCTCGGCCACGGCGTCCGCCGCCGCCCCGTACGTGCTCGCGCTGAACTCCTTATCCGGCAACCCATCGGACTTCTGCCGGTTATCTGCCTTACCGTTTAACCGCTTATCTGTCTTATCGCCCACCGTGGGCCTCCTCGATCAGCGCGTCCGCACCGGGCGCGGTCCCGGGCGCAGCGCCGACGCAGCAGGTCAGAGGCGGGCATACGTGACCCGCGACCCTCGACACGTGCGGCCGGTGTGCGGTCTCGCCCGCCAGCGCCGACCGCACGCCGGCCCCGTGCGCGACGCCGCCGCCGGTCACGCCGCCCACCCGTCCCCGGGCTCCAGGTGGGCAGCGGCTGAACCGTCGGCGGCGGGCCGGGGCTTCGCGGTCAGGCTGCGCCGCTCGGCCTCGTCGAGGCCACCCCAGATGCCGAAGTCCTCCCCGACCCTGAGCGCGTACTCCAGGCACTCCGCACGGACCGGGCAGCCCCCGCACACCGCGCGGGCCGGCGCCGAATCCCGCGCGTGCTGCGCCGTGCCCGGCCGCGACGCCGGGTACATCAAGTTGTCGCCCCGGTTGCGGCACGCCCCCTCGGCGGCCCAGTCCAGGACCACCGGCGCCTGCGCGGCCAGCTCTGCCAGCTCGTGGGCGAGCTGGCGCTCGCGCGAGCGGAACGTGACCGGGCGGATCTCGTAGGTGTTCATGCCGCGCCTCCAGAGAACTCGTGTGCCAGCTCCTCCAGCCCGGCCTGCGTCTCTCCGAGCACGTAGGCCGCAGCTAGGAGCTGCGTGATCAGGGACATCGCCAGGACCTGCACGTCCGGGTCTCGCCCGGCCAGCAGCTCCGAACGCAGCGCACGGAGCGACTCGACGGCGTCCTCGCTCATCGCCGCGGACTCATCCACCGCACGAGCCCACGTCGCCAGCTGCTCACTCGCCGGTTCGGCCGGTACGGCGCCTGCCGGGCCCGCACCCGTCTCGACCGGGTTCGCCTCGCCCCGGGCCGGTACTGCGTACAACTTGGTCCGCATCACGCGGCCTCCCTCTCGATCTCGTGTGCCTGTACGAAGTCCTCACTGCCCGCCCGCGGGGAAGAGACCCGGGAGCCCCGCCCGGCGCTGGGTCGGGCAGCCGTCACCCGGGCCCGCGTGACCATGACCGCCATCGCCAGCAGCCCCATCGCGACCAGCACTCCGAGGACAGCCGTGGCGACCTCGAACACCCGCTCCACCAGTGGCCACGTCGCCGACGCCAGCGCGGCCACCGCGAGCAGCCCCACCGCCGGCACGACCACGACGGCCGAGCCCTCCAGCGGCCGAGGCCGGGCGAACACTCCCGTTCGCTCCCCGTGACGCATCACCACCGCCCCCCGCCGACATCCCGGTCGGCCAGCGCCCGCAACGACGCTCCGAGCAGCTCCGCCGTGGCGATCCGCTTCCGGGCCTCCCCGATCCGCGCCTCCGACGCCGCGACCGGGTCCTGGCCCCGGCCAGTCGCGTCCTGGTGCATCAGCAGCGCCGCGAACATCTGCACCACCGCGCTCATCAACGTCTCGGCCTGCTCCGCACGCAGCGCCACCGGGTCGGTGACATCCCGCAGCAACGCCCGGACCTCGTCGAGAGCCTCGACCTCCAGCCGGTCCGCGTGGCTCCGCTGGTCCCTCAACCGGGCCAGCAACGCCACGACCGCCCGCTGCTCGTTCTCCTGCTGTGCCGTCATCGGTCTCGTCCCTCTCCCTCGGTGTCCTCGGTCCGGCTCAGCTCGCCGCGGACAGCCGCTGCTCGCCGCTGGGCAGCTCGGCCACGGCCTCGCCCTTGCCCCGGTCACGGCGCACCACGTCTCCGACGTAGGAGGTCGTCACCCCTTGCACACCCCGCTCGGCCAGCCACTCGGTCACCTCGCGAGCGGGCTTGTCAGCGCCCAGCTCCCGCAACGCCGTCCGGACCGCGTCGGCCGTGCTCAGGCCACGGAGATCGGCCGACGGCAACGCAGCCGGACCCTTGCCGGTCTCGGCGAGCTGACGAGCCATGCGCACCGCGTCCACCGGCTCGGTGATCCCCTCGATCACCGCGACCCGCCACGCCCGCGCCGTCTCCTTCGGCGCGACCACCCACCGGGCCACTCGGAACCGCGGCGTCGGCGCCTGGACAGCACCCTGAGCGCGCAGCTGATCCCGGCGTAGAGCCCGCAGGGTGCGGTCCCACAACGCGACCGCCGACAACGACGCCGCCGCGAAGAACAGCGCGGCAGGAACACCGCCCACCTGATCGGCGTGCCAGAAGTTGATCCCTGCCGACGCAGCCGCGTAAGCCCAGGTCAGGCCCCGATTTGCCAGCGCCGAGTCACCGGAGAGCACATCGCGCACGGCCAGTACCGCCGTGTAGGCCGCCGCAGCATCCAGCACCAACGGCACCAACGCGGACCAGCCACCAGCCAGCCCGAACGAATCAGCACCAGCAGACGACAGGCCATGCCACGACGCCGCGACCGGCGCGCCGATAACTACCGCCAGCAGGGCTCCCGACCCGACCAGCCGTAGCCAGGAACCCCACCTCACAGGCTCGCGAGCGGCCTCCGGCCCTCGCTGCTCTCCCCTAGCCCAAACCCGAGCCGGGTTGCTCTTCAACATCTCGCTCTCCTCATGCTTAGGCAATCTCGGCGAACTAGGCATTCAAGGTAGAGCGGTAAGCCAAACTAGGCAATACCGGCCAACTAGGCCGTCTTGGTGAACCAGGACAGCTAGTGGGAGACTGAGCGCCATGGAAGGGCCACCGACCAGCGCGAAGCGCCTCCTCAGCACCACGGCAGCGGCGCGCGAGCTGGGGGTGAACCAGACGACCCTGAGCCGCTGGGCACGCTCCGGCGTCGTCCAACCGGCGCAGCGCACCATCGGCGGCCATATGCGATGGGACCTCGACCAGCTGCGCGCCGACCTGCAAGCAGCCGGCGCAATCCTGACGACAGGGCAGCGCAGCAGCCCAGACAAGTCCTGACTGGGGAGACGTGGTCATGCCGATGACGGTGCGGTCCAGAGCCTGGACCTCTCCATGCTCGCCGCAGGACCAGAACGGACCAGTACAGGACCACCTCGGTCCTAGCCGTGCTCCGAGGACTGTCGTGGGTGTTGGCTCGCCCTACGGCACTGATGACCGGGGAGGGGCACGATGAAGGCGGACCAGCCAGCGACCGTGCTCCACGCACGTATCCAGCAGGCGAACCTGTCCTGGGACGAGGCCGCGAGGCTAGCTGTTGATGCCATCAGCAAACACGAGAACACAAGTGTGTCATTGACCGGTCGTCATCTTGCACGACTCTCGCGGCAAGAACGACCCGGTCACCGCCCGACACCAATTATTCGCCGTGCTCTCGAACTCGCGTTCAACGAATCCATTGATAAGCTCCTGCTTCCGGTCGCGGAATCGGGCGTCGTTCACGACGCATCCTCTTCTCCCACCTCACGCACGTTGGAGACCCTTTCAATGGCCGCTGACCGAGCCCGACACTTTCGGAGCTTTGAGATGACATCGCAAGAAGCTGTCGACACCATCAGAGATGATGTGAGCGCCCTGGCTCTCGCCTATCCGACGCGACCTCTTGACGCTCTTCTCCCTGACCTGGTTCAGGCCCAGGACGCCGTTTTTGGCCTGTTGGAACGTCCACAACGGCCGACCCAAGGCGCGGATTTGTACTTTCTTTCCGGGGTGGTCGGCGGCATGCTGGCGAAGGCATCCCACGATCAAGGTAACCCGACCGCTGCACTGTCTCAAACCAGGACCGCATGGCTGTGCGCCGAGCATTCCGGGCACGACGGCCTGCGCGCATGGATCCGCGGTCTACAATCCCTCATCTCCTACTGGGCGGGCCAACCTAGAGAGAGTGTCCGGTACGCCGAGAGTGGCAGTGAGTATGCGCTCCGTGCAGGAAATAGTAGTCTTGCATGGCTTCCAGCTTCGGAGGCTCGCGCGTGGGCTCGGCTGGGCAACTCTGAGCGCGCACAGGCTGCCATTCAGCGAGCGAACGCCGCGTGGACCGAGGTTCGGGCCGACGAACTCGACGAGCTCGGCGGCATCGCCAACTTCACCGAGGCCAGGCAGGTGTACTTCGCCGCCGAGGCCTTGTCGTGGCTCCCCGGAGAAGACCAGGCGACCGCCGAGTACGCGAACCAGGCAGTCGAGCGGTACAGCGATTCCACCCGCCCGGAGTGGGCCTTTGGAGATGCCGCGGGCAGTCGCGCAGCCCTCGCGATATCGCGCATCGAACAGGGCGACGAAGCTGGGGCCGCCGAAACAATGCGGGGTGTCCTCGACCTACCCGCTGGGCAGCGCATCAATGGAATTATTCACTCGGTCCGGCGCGTTCACGAGGTAATCTCTCGTCAAGAGTCGATCGGAGCGACTGGGCGAGACCTGCAAGACGAGATCGAGGACTATACCCGGCTGTCGCTACCCAGACTGCCGAGGAATTGACGACTACGATGGTCACGATCCAAGGGCGACTTACCGAGCTGCGGGAGCTAACCGTAGCTGACACAGTTGCTGTCCGCAGCATCATTGGCGACGACACCGTGACTCGTTGGCTATCGTTCGATTCGCGTTCTGAGGAGCAGTGCCGAGCGATGCTGCGTGATATCAACCGGCGCGCTGACGCGTCACCGCGGCAGGAATATTATCTAGGCGTGACGGTCGATAGCGAACTAATCGGATTCGCGCGCCTGGGATTTACTGGTATCGCCGCAGGGAAACTTGGCTACGCAGTCGCCAGGGGGTACTGGCGACGTGGCTTTGCCACCGACGCCGTCACGGCACTAGTCGCCTACGGGTTTAGGGAGCTTGGGCTTCACAGGATCTCTGCGGCCGTAGGTCCGTCCAACGCAGCCTCAATTTCGCTCCTGGAGAACATCGGCATGATTCGTGAAGGCGTCATCAGGCATCATGTGTTCACCAACGGTGAGTGGCGCGACAGTGTGCTGTACTCAATACTCGGCCCGGAGTGGGAGGACTCCGCCAGGACTACCTACCGAGCGGTGCAGAGCATCGCCCCTTAACGGCTGCGTTCCACACAGTAGCCTGCGGTAGCCAGTTGCCATCCGGCGATGTCATAATTGACGCCATGTCGAGACACACGGTTATTTCACTCGTTGACGACTTCGACGGCACGGCGGCAGACGAGACTCTCTCATTCGCCGTAGATGGCCGTCACTATGAGATAGAGTTGTCAGCCAGTCACGCAGCCGCGCTGCGGTCCGGCCTTATCCCGTTTATCGAGCACGCACGCCCCGCCGTTCGTCCGCAGAACCGTACGTCGGCACCGGGTAGCCGAGCGGCCACGACGACGGGTCGGCGCGCTGAGCTAGCAGCGGTGCGGCAATGGGCCCGATCACAAGGGATTGACGTATCTGATCGGGGCAGGATATCGGGCAGCGTGTGGGAAGCCTACGAGAAGCGGGATCTCCCGCAGGTGCACACCGTGCCGTCTCCGTTCATGTCCTGACCACGACGAGCGACGTCCGGGGCAATCATGCGGCTGCGCCGGGTCGGATAGCGAAGGGCAGCAGTTCCCGTTCGTCGTAGGACCCGCCGATGGCTCGGTCGCGGACCGGGATTCCAGTGGCGGCGGCCTCCCGGATCCGGTTGTCTCCGAGGTAGAGAGCGACGTGGTGGACACCGGCCACGCCGCCGCCGGAGGACCAGAACAGCAGGTCGCCCGGTTGTGCTTGCGCGCGTGGGATCTGCTGGCCGCCGGCTCGCGCCTGCTCCCGTGACGTCCGCGGCAGCTGAACGCCAGCCGACTGCCAAGCGCGCAGGGTCAGACCCGAGCAGTCGAACGTGTCCGGGCCCGTTGCGCCCCACTCGTAGGGCTTTCCGAGCTGCTGGCCGGCCCAATCGAGCGCCGCACCCGCGGCGCCCGCAGCCACAGTGGCAGGCCCGCAGCTCAACCCGGTCGCACCCCCGCCGAGTTCAGCCAGCAGGTCCGCGGCGGCCTGTTCCCACTTGGCGTAAGCGGCCGGAAACGCGCTGCGCTGCACCGTCTGGGCTGCCTGCGTGAGCGGCATGGCGTCCCAGCCCGGCACGGCGAGCAGCTCCTGGTAGAACCGGGCCGCGGCGTAGGCGGGGTCTTGCAGCTGAGCGGGGCTTCCCCAGCCCTGCGACGGCCGTTGCTGGAACAACCCGAGCGAATCCCGGTCGCCGTAATCCAAGTTCGACAGGGCTGCTTCCTGCATCGCGGTCGCGAGCGCGATCCACTGGGCTCGAGGTGGCGCTCCGGCTTGCTGCCCGGCGGCCACGATCGCCGCCGCGTTCTGTCGCTGATCAGGTGTCCACTGCCCCTGAGCGCCCGGCGGCAGGTCTCCGCCCCCCGGTGGCGCCAGCGCTGAGACGCAGCCCGGACGCGCCTCGACGTCGCCTGGTGACTCGGTCACCATCAGCACTGCGTTGATCGCGGCGATCAGTAGCACCCCGATGATCGCTGCGGCGGCAGCGATCCAGCCCAGCCATCGGCGGCGCCGGACCGGCCGGTAGCAGGGCGGCCGGCCAGGTGGTCGGTGGGGTGCGAGGGTCGCCATGGCGGTCTCAGCTCTCCGACGCCGGCTGAACTTCGGCGACTCGCCAGCCCGGGCCTTCGTTGACCAACTGCACCACGATCGTCACCGCATCCAGCGGCACCCTGACGGTCGCCGCACCGGTGGACTCCTCGACTACCGTCGCGGGGCCTGCGACCGCCCGCGCCGGGACATTCGCCGGGTCAACCTGCGCCAGGCCCACGCTGCTGTACTCCTCCGTCGTCAACGGCTCCAGTCGCGTCAGCCACTCACTGCGGGGCACGTCCGGAGCGGCCCACAGCCTCGCGAACTCCTCCGCAGCAGCCCGCGGAGAAGAGGGCAGGGCCGGCGGCGGGCTGGTCGTCGAGGGCGCCGGCGGCGCCGTGGTGGTCGTCGGCGCCGTGGCGGCCGGCTCGCCCGTCGTCGAGGGCGCCGGCTGCGCGGCGGCCGGCGGTGCCGAGTCGCTGCCGCCGAGCTGCGCGAGCACGATCACCACCACCGCGGCGCCGACCACGACCAGCGCGAACCGCATCGGGGAATGCATCAGCCAGCGCAGGACCGCGCGCCACATCACCACGACGGCTGCCTCAGCTCCGGGCGTCGCTGACCGGAGCTCGGGGTGGCATCACCAGCGGGCCTCGGCGTCGGCCGGTACACCCCCAGCCGCTCCCGAGGCCGGCGCGCCGCTCGTGCACCCTCCGGCCGGGCCCGGCCCGGGTCCGACCCGGCACCGACGACCGTGGCCGTCGTCGAGCTGGCCGGCCCCTGACCGGCCGAGGTCGGACGCCGATAGGTCGCCTCCGGCGAGGTCCTGGACCAGCCGGAATCGCTGCCCGCCGAGGCACGCCCGACGTCGCCTCGGTACGGCACCGGGCGGATCGGCTCGGACCGGCCCGATCGGCGACCGGCGGCGCCGCTGACGGGCTCCTCTGCGCCCACGGTCCGCGTCGCGCCGGCCGGGGACGTGTCGTCGGGGCCGGTACGAGGCCGAGGACCGGGCGGGCCCGGAACAGGGCCCGTACCCGGCAGGGGTCCTCCTCCACCGGCAGGACCTCGCCCGGGGCCTGGTGGTCCTCCCGGGCCCCTGACGCCGTCGCCCCGCTGGCCCGGCCCTCCCGGCTGTCCGCCGCCGTGACCCGGCC
>JAKDNL010000545.1 GCA_030451825.1 Pseudonocardia sp.
TCCCGGTCGTCGGGATCTGGGCCCCAGTAAAGCCGGGTGATGCGGTCGAGCGGCTGCCCGGCCGCGGCGGCGAGACGCTCCCGGGTCTGCTCCCCGAAGCTCCGGTCGGCGTGCCCGGGCGGGCGGCGAACGTGGATCAGGTTGCTGAGCTGGGCGACGGTCAGGTGGTTGGCGTTGGCCAGGCGGCGCAGGTAGTGGTGAATTGCCTCGTAGGGCAGCGGGGCGACCGTGCGGGGCAACGGCGCAGGCGGCTGCGCGGTCACCCAGTCGCGGATCCGGACGTGCCCGGCCAGGTTGACCGTCACCGGGTGCTGCTGGCGCGCCGGGTCGCCGACTCGGCGGCGTGGTCGATGCGGACCTTGTCCAGCAGCGGCTGGGTCAGCGCCTCGGCGCCGGACAGGATCGCCCGGATCGCCGCGGCCCGGGTGAGGTGCGCCAGGCTGCCGATCATGCCGCCGGTGCGAGCATGGAGGTACTTGGCCTGCTCGACCAGGGCGCCGGGCCGGTGCTGGTGCAGCCGCAGGGTGGCTTCCATGGCCGCGACCAGCTGGCGCCATTCGTCGCCGTAGGGAAACGGGCCAGTGGGGATCAGGCTGCAGCGCCCGGCGAGTTGGCGGCCGCGGGTGCCGGTGAACACGCCGGAGCGTTCGACGTCGATCCCGGCATAGACGAACGTGGCGGGCAGGTGCTCGGTGAAGTACTTGAGGTGATCGGAGAGGTCCTCCCCGGCCGAGGTCTGCAGATTCAGGTTGTGGATCTCGTCGACGATCACCAGGTCGGTTCGGGCGTCGATGAGCACACGGCAGACCGCGTCGGCGATGTCGGTGACGTTCTGCCGGGCCCCAACCGGCGGTAGGCCGAGGAAGCGGGCGAACTCCATGGCCAGTTTGCGCGGAGATCCCTTGGGTGGGCAGGTGACATAGACGATCGGGATCCGCTCGCCGGAGTGCGGGAACCGGGCCCGGGTCCGCAGCTCGTGCACCCTCCCGAGCTGCTTGATCGCGGTGGTCTTGCCGGTAGCGGCCGCGCCGGAGACCATCAGCCCGCGCCGGGCACCGATCTCGCGCTGATTCATCAGGGTGAGCAGCCGGCCCTCATCGGTGATCTCGGAGATGGCCGAGGTGGTGACCACGACCAGCTCGGCGTGGTGGGCGATGCGGGCCTCGTCGTAGTCGCGCCGCTGCGCCTCGGAGAGTTCCGAGCAGCGATTGGCGTGCAGCAGTTCGATGGTGGAGGGGTCGGCGTGGACGAATCTCCGCCACCCGTCCAAGGTGCTGGTGGGCAGCCGGCGGTCCTCGAGCTGGCCGGCGTCCCCGGCACCGGACTCGGCCTGGCTCGGGGCGGCCTCAACGGTCATGGCACTACCACTGGATGTCACCACCACTTCTCGGCTTCCTTTCGGGCGTCGAACAACGGCAGCGCGATCACCTCTGCCGTGTCGCCGTCGGTGTCCTCGGCGGATTCCGCCGCGGGCTCGGTCGAGGTGTCCGGAACGGGGACGGGCCGGTCGACGGCGGTGGCGCGGGTGCGTCCGATGACCCGCCGGGTGCGGGTCGACCGGCGGCGCTTCGCCTCCTGAGGCTCTGACTGGTCAGGGCCGTGTTCGGCGGTGTCAAGCAGGCGGGCGGCGGCTGCGGCGATCTCGGACTCGGTGACCGGGTCGCTGCCGCGGGCCGCGACGATCTCGCGGGCGTGGGCCCAGGCCAGCTCCCCGAACGGGACCGGGCCGCTGCGCAGGTGCGTCCAAGTGGCTTCGAGGAAACCCTGCTCGTGGTGGTGGCGCACCCAGATCCGGGAGATGTCATAGGGGTCGTGGTGGATCTCCCAGCGGCCGTTCTTGGCGCTCACCCCGGAGTCCTGGCCGCGGTAGGGGTTCAACGCCGGGCTGTCGTAGCAGCGTCGGCCGAGCTTGATCCCGTAGGAGTTGATCGCCCGCCAGGTGGTCGGCAACAGCTCGATGTAGTCGTGCGGGCCGAGCGGGACCGGGACGTAGCCGGCGACCGCGACCAGGGCGGCGTAGCGCTCGTTCGGGGTCAGCGCCTGGCCCGGTGTCAGCGGGTCGCGCAGCCCGTCGTGCGGGCGGTTCTGCCAGACCGCGACGATCCACTCATCGAGCAGCGCTTGCAGTTCTGCCATCGACCACACCGCCTGCTGCTCGGCGTCGCGGCCGCGGTGCTCGACGCTGCGCCCGACGTAGCCGGCCACGTACTGGGCGAACAGCGTCGACACCGAGCCCAGGGTGCGTTCGATGATCGGCTTGTCGGTCGGAGTGTCCGGGTGCGCCGGCTGCAGGCTGACCCCCAACGAGCGACACGCCGCCCGGAACGTGGACGACAGATAGGCCTTGCCGTGGTCACACACGATCGTCTCCGGGACGATCACCGGGCGGGCTGCCGCGTGCTCGAGCCGGGCATCGATGGCGGTCAGGCTCTGGTGCGGCAGCACCGAGCGCGTCATCCGCAGCGCGTCGGCCCAGCCCGGGCGCATCGGCTCCGGGGTCACCGCCCGGGCCAGTAGCAGTGCGGCGTCGACGGCCTTGGTAGTCGGGCGCAGCACCGCGGCGGCGATGGTGCGGGTGGCGTGGTCGACCAGCCCGGTCAGCTCCACCCGGTCCACGGTGCCGTCGTCGAGGACCACCCGGACATCGAGTGGTGTGGAGTCGATCTGCGTCCACTGGCCCGGGCGGGACGCGGTCACCGCGGCGAACGGTCCGTCGGGCTGCTTGGCCAGCGAGCGGCGAGTCCGCGCCGACCCGAAGGTGTGCTGGCCCGCCGACAGGCGCGCCACCAGCCGGTAGAAGCTGCGCTCGGCCGGCAGCGCCCGCGGGTCCGGGTCGTCGGCCACCCCCAGCTCGACCCCCCCCCGCCGCCGGGCGCCGGTGCCGGTCGCCCCGGCGGTCTGCTCGGCGATCGCCTGCCGGGTCGCCTCGATCACCCGTGGGTCGGTGCGCCCTCCGGGAGCCCGGCCGCGGGCGGCGCGGGCGTGGCGTTGATCGACCAGTCCCCAGAGCCCGTCGCGTTCGTAGCGGCGGCGCAGCCGCTTGAGGGTGGACAACCCGATCTCGTGTCCGGCCGCGGTCAGGGCGGCGTGTTTGGCCAGTTCCCGCTGCCGCAGCGACTGCCGCGCCGGGTCGTACTCGGGGCGCGCGACGGTGCCCGGTGCGGCGTCGGGCGGGACACCGGTCAGCACTTCGACCAGGTGCTGTTCCCACCACTGCGCGCGGGCCCGCGCCTGCTGCGGGAGCTGCTCGATCGTGGCCTGGCCGGACAGTCTCGGCCGGTTCCCGGTGACCAGCTCGAAGCTCGCATCGGCCATCAGGTGTCCGATCCGCATTGCCGTGGCCGCGCCGGTCACGTCGACCAGCCGCACCGCCGTCCCGTCCAGCGCGACGACCCGGTAGCTGTTGCCGTCGAGCCGGATCTCGTCGCCCGGCGCCAGGACCGGCAATCCCAACAGGGTCACCCGGCCGTGCCGGAGGCCGGGCGCTCGGCGCTGCCCCGTTCCGCCGAAGCGCCGAGGCTGACCACGGTCGACGGGTTGAGCCGGTCGGTCTCCAACCGTGCGGTCAGCTCGCGCCGCCAGAGCATGCCGAACAGCACCGGCAACGTGGCCGTCCGCTCCCCTGCCGCGGCCGCGCCGCCCAGCAGCGCGGTCGGTGCAATGAACGCGTCCCGCAGACGGGCCATCACCGCCGGGCGGGCGTTGCGCGGGTGGCGGTAGCCGGCCAGCCAGTGCAAATTCGCCGACCACACCGGCCCGAGCTCACCGACCCGCAGGTAGTCCCAGCCGACCTGCGCGCAGAATCGCGCGGTGGCCGCGAACACCGCGGCGTCCTGCGCGCGGACCCGCTCATCGGGGCGCACATCCACGACCACGCCGGTGCCGTCAGAGCGGCGTACGAAGTAGTCCGGGGCATGCCGCACCGACCGCCCGGACTCGGAGTCGGTCCAGTGCAGCCACATCGGCTGAGCAGCGACCCCGACGACGAACGGGTCCGCGTCGAAGGCCATCAACCGATCCCGTTCGACCCACGACTCGAAGCCGACATGCTCGCCAGTCCGGGCGAACCACCACAGGCCTGCCCAGTTCCGCTGACCGCGGAACGACGGGAACGTCCGCACCGGCGCGACCCGCTCGAACCGTACGTCCCAGCAACTCCGCAGCGGCTCGCGCCGCACCTTGCCTTCCGGCCCGAAGAACTCCGCCTCGACCTCAGATGGCAACGAAGCATCCGGCGGTACTGCCGCCAACTCGCCTGCCACCGCCGCTGCCATCCGATCCGTCGTCGACACGACGTGGCTCAACTTATTGGCAGCGCTCCATCCGATGGCTCAGACACGCTGACAGTGGCTCAACTTCTTCGGCACCGGACAGCTCCGCTCGCTCTACCTCGCTCCGCTCAGCCCTTCCAGACTCACCTTCTGATCTCTTGCCTCCTGTCCATACTGCTACCCTTCTACTGCCACTACAACTGCCAAATACACCTATGCATTAACTTATGATCTTGGGCCGGTGTTGATCTTGCTACGGATG
>JAKDNL010000546.1 GCA_030451825.1 Pseudonocardia sp.
TGTTCCCGCCCAGGTCGCCTCCCGCCAGACTGTCCCCACCCAGCTCGCCGCCCACGGCCAGGCTGTCCCCGATCGGGTCGTCTCCCAGCAGGCTGTCCCCGACCAGGTCGTCTCCCGCGAGGCTGTCCCCGATCGGGTCGTCTCCCAGCAGGCTGTCCCGGGCCAGGTCGTCCCCGACCAGGTCGTCCCCGGCCAGGCTGCCCCCGGCCAGGTCGTCCCCGGCCAGATGGGGCCCGGTCACGTCGTTCGCCGGGCCGAGGATCGGGGCAGCTCGTCGCGACGCCGCCACCCGCAACTCCTCGACCATCGCGTCCGCGAGCGGAGCACCGCTGTCGAACGTCGTGTCCTCCCGCTCGAGCCGGCCCGGGCCGTACCAGGTCCGCTCGGCCCACTCGAGCAGATGCGCTCGGGTCTCCTCGCCGTTCGTGGGCGGTGTCGTCCCGGCCCCATGTCCCCGCCGTGCGGGAACCGCCGCACCCGGCATGTCGTCGGCGCCGCTCTCCCCTGCGCCGCTCTCCCCTGCGCCGCTCTCCCCGGACTCGGCGCTCCGTGGCGAGTCGTCGTCCACCGTCCCAGGACCGGGTGCGACATCCCGGTCGGTTCCGTGCCGAGGGCGCCGGCCACCACCGACGAGGGTGTCGGCCCGCCGAGCCTCGGCCCGACGAGCCTCGGCGCGCGGGAGATCGGTGCGAGGGGAATCGGCGAGCGCACCGGTGCCGGGGCCTCCGATGGCGTATCCAGGCTCGGGGTTCACCGAGCCTGCTTCGATCACAGCGCCCGGACGAGCCCCGCCGACGGCGGCGAGCGCGTCCCGGAACCGCTGCCCGCAGTCCCGGTCGGCCCTCTCCGCCACCGTGCCGGCCCGCAGCGCGGCGAGTGCCTCGCGATACTCGCCGACTCCCTCATGCACCTCGGCCTGGGTCGCGCGGCACGCGGCTTCGAGCGAGGGCACGCCGACCCTGGCGGCACGGTCGGCGACGTCCCGCAGCGCGGCGGCCGTGCGCCCGGGGGTGTCCGGCAACGCCCTGGCGAGGGTCAACCGCAGCAGAACTCCCTGACGGCCGTCATCGACCCGGTCCTGCTGATCCCGCACCGCCCGGACGGCCGATGAGACGTCGCCGGCCGAGCCACCGTCGAGCAACGCGGTGATCCACTGGCTGAACAGCGCAGCGGCGAGATGCGGCGAGGCCGGAACGGCGTCGGGGACGTCCGGGGTCCACCCCAGGTTCGCGAGGCCGCTCAGAGCCGATGCCGCCGCCGCGCCCTGGTCGTCGCACGAGCGATGGATCGCACCCGCGAGAAGGTCGGCGAGTGCGGCCGGCTCCGCGCGCAGCCGACCGCCGATCCGGTCGACGGAACGTCGCAGCTGCTCCAGGTCCGATCCGGCCCCGGCGAGGGCGCAGCGCACCAGCACCGCGACCCGGTCGAGCTCGAGGTCGTCCGGGATGCCCAGGGTCGCGATGGCCCCGGATCCGCCGACCAGGGACCTCGCCTCCTCGACATCGCCGTTGCCCTGGGCGATGACCGCGAGCTCGACGCGCAGGCGGGCCGCGTCGACGTCATCGAGGCCCGCCCCGCCGGGAAGCGACTCCGACGACGTCAGGATCTCGACGGCCGCCTCGCGCGCGTCCTCGGTCGCGGCCCGCCCGTGCAGGTACCACCCGGCAGCACGCAGCCAGAGCGGGCCGTCACCGGCCGCAGCCGCGTCCTCGGCCACCTGGTGGGCGAGCTCGGCCGTGACGCGCGGCCTGCGCCACCGCAGGGCCGCTGCCGCCTCGAGCATCTCCGACCGGGTCGTGCCGGCTTGTGCGCCGCTACCGCTACTCCCGACCGGGCCGTGCCGATGACGCAGGTCTGACGTCACATCGCCTCCTGTGACACCACCGGCCCGGCCGCCGCTCTGAGCGACGGCGCCCTCCACCGGGAAGCGGGGAGCGCCCGGTCTGGTGGTGATCAGTCCCGGGTGAGCTTACGATGCGTGACCCGGTGCGGCCGCGCGGCCTCCGCCCCGAGACGCTCCACCTTGTTCTTCTCGTAGGACTCGAAGTTGCCCTCGAACCAGAACCACGAGGCCGGGTTCGAGTCGGTCCCCTCCCAGGCCAGGATGTGGGTACACACCCGGTCCAGGAACCAGCGGTCGTGGGAGATCACCACGGCGCAGCCCGGGAACTGCTCGAGCGCGTTCTCCAGCGAACCCAGCGTCTCGACGTCCAGGTCGTTCGTCGGCTCGTCGAGCAGGAGCAGGTTCCCGCCCTGCTTGAGCGTCAGTGCCAGGTTCAGCCGGTTGCGCTCGCCACCGGAGAGCACGCCTGCCGGCTTCTGCTGGTCCGGGCCCTTGAACCCGAACGCCGCGACGTAGGCCCGGGACGGCATCTCGACGTTGCCGACCTGGATGTAGTCCAGCCCGTCGGAGACCACCTGGAACACCGTCTTCGCCGGGTCGATCCCGCCGCGGTTCTGGTCGACGTAGGAGAGTTTGACCGTGTCGCCGACACGCACCTCACCGGAGTCCGGCTTCTCCAGGCCGACGATCGTCTTGAACAGCGTCGTCTTACCCACGCCGTTCGGACCGATGACTCCGACGATGCCGTTGCGCGGCAGCGTGAACGACAGGTCCTTGATCAGCTGACGCTCGTCGAAGCCCTTGTCCAGGTGCGAGACGTCGACCACGGTGTTGCCCAGACGCGGGCCCGGCGGGATCTGGATCTCCTCGAAGTCCAGCTTCCGGTGCCGATCGGCCTCGGCAGCCATCTCCTCGTAGCGGTCGAGCCGCGAACGGCTCTTCGCCTGGCGGGCCTTCGGGTTCGATCGGACCCAGGCCAGCTCGTCCTTGAGGCGCTTCTGCAGCTTCTGGTCCTTCTTGCCCTGGACGGCGAGGCGCTCGCCCTTCTTCTCCAGGTAGGTCGAGTAGTTGCCCTCGTAGGGGTACGTGCGCCCGCGGTCGATCTCGAGGATCCAGCCGGCGACGTTGTCCAGGAAGTACCGGTCGTGGGTGACGGCCAGGACGGCGCCCGGGTAGGTGGCCAGGAACTGCTCCAGCCACAGCACGCTCTCCGCGTCCAGGTGGTTCGTCGGCTCGTCGAGCAGGAGCAGGTCGGGCCTGGACAGCAGCAGCTTGCACAGCGCCACCCGGCGGCGCTCACCGCCGGACAGGAGCGAGACCTCGGCGTCGCCCGGGGGGCACCGCAACGCGTCCATGGCCTGCTCGAGCTGGGAGTCCAGCTCCCAGGCGTCGGCGTGGTCGAGCTCCTCCTGGAGCGCTCCCATCTCCTCCATCAGCTCATCGGTGTAGTCGGTCGCCATCTGCTCGGCGATCGCGTTGTACCGGTCGAGCTTGACCTTGATCTCCCCGACGCCCTCCTCGACGTTTCCGAGGACGGTCTTCTCCTCGTTCAACGAAGGCTCCTGCTGCAGGATCCCGACCGTCGCGCCGGGCGCCAGGATGGCGTCTCCGTTGTTCGCGTGCTCGAGCCCCGCCATGATCTTCAGCACCGTGGACTTACCGGCCCCGTTGGGCCCCACGACGCCGATCTTCGCGCCCGGCAGGAAGCTGAGCGACGCGTTCTCGAGGATGACCTTGTCGCCGTGCGCCTTGCGCACGTTTCTCATCGTATAAATCAGGTCCGCCACGTTTGCAATGGTAGTTCGCCCACGGTCAGGCATCAGCGGCCGGTACTGGCACCAGGGGACGGGAGTCCAGCACGACCGTCCCGTCGCCCCCGTGCACCGACGCCGCGTTGCCCCCACCAGCACGGGGTTCCGGTACCGCTGCCTCGCCACCGCCCGCGGCGGCGGACTCGGTGGACTCGAAGGACTCGGCCGCGGGCCGCGTGGTGCGGCGCACGATCGCCCGGGAGCGTCCCAGGTCGGGCCCGACCGACTGTGCCTCGAGCTTGAGCTCCGAACGGAGCGTGCCGTCGGCCCGCGTGTACTCGCGGGTGGAGAAGCGGGCGTGGACCAGCACCGGGTCGCCCTTGTGCAGGCTGTCCAGCACGTTCTCGGCGAGCTTGCGCCAACACGTGACCGTGAAGAAGCTCGCCCCTCCGTCCTCCCACAGCCCGGTGGCCCGGTCCTGACGACGGCTGTTGCAGGCGAGCCCGAACTCCACCACCTGCACACCGTCCTTCGTGCTGCGGGAGACGGGCTGGTTGGTCAGATTCCCGGACACGGTGATCAGGGTTCGCATGACGATCTCCATTGGTAGCGAAGGAGGAACTTCTCCTCATCAGCATCGGCCCGTAGCCGGTCGATGCACCCACGCTTCGAGATCTGGGGACGGCCCATGCAGGTTGTGGACACCGCCGCGGCATTCGGCGGAGCGGGGTCGACGCCTGTCGGGGTCAGCGGAAGCCCATCCGGGCACAGCAAAGAGCCCGCACGCGGGCTTCCCGGGTGCGGGCTCTCGTCGCTACCGCCCCTTAGCGGACAAAAGAATGAGGGCCTGCCGCGGAGTACACACTCCGCAACAGACCCTCATCACACGTTGAATGTCGGCGACGACCTACTCTCCCACACCCTGACGAGT
>JAKDNL010000059.1 GCA_030451825.1 Pseudonocardia sp.
GGGTGGCGGTCGAAGAGGGGGACACCGAGCACGGTCTCCAGTTCGTGCAGCCCGCGGGTGACCACCGGCTGGGTTACCTGCAGCTCTTCGGCGGCACGCATGATGGCTCCGTGGTCGGCAACGGCGACCGCGAGCACGAGGTGGCGCATCTTGAGCCGGCCGTCGAGCAGGCGCGTGACGCTCATGCCCCGAGGGTATGCCTGTACATGCATAGGCGACAACACAATCGGCATTGGTCAGACATGCCTGGGTCTTCCTAGTCTCTGGGACGGAGCTGGGGCATATCGGTTTCCGGGTCGGGGAGGGTTCGGTATGAGCGGATCGATCATCGTGCAGGGCAAGGCCACACCGCGTGGGCGCTTCCCGCACGCGAAGAAGGTCGGTGACCTCGTCTTCGTCTCCGGCACCAGCAGTCGCAAGCCGGACAACACCATCGAGGGCGCCGGCGCCGACGAGTTCGGCGCCACCACGCTCGACATCCGGGTGCAGACCCGGGCCGTGATCGAGAACATCCGTGAGGTCCTCGCCGTCGCCGGAGCCGATCTCACCGACCTGGCCCAGGTCACCGCCTACCTGGTGAACATGAACGACTTCGCCGGCTACAACGAGGTGTGGGCGCAGTACTTCGACGAGGACGGGCCGACCCGCACCACGGTCGCCGTCCACCAGTTGCCGCACCCCCACCTGCTGATCGAGATCTCCGGCATCGCCCACCTGCCGCACCCGACCGAGGAGGACCAGTGAATCCCATCCCGCCAGTCGTCAACTTCGGGGCCTGGATCACAGGGCACGAGCACCTGCTCAAGCCGCCGGTCAACAACAAGCAGATGTGGGAGCCGATGGGCGACTTCATCGTGCAGGTCGTGGGCGGCCCCAACCAACGGACCGACTTCCACCTCGACCCCTACGAGGAGTGGTTCTACCAGTACAAGGGGGGCATGCACGTCAACCTCATGACCGACGACGGGCCACAGCGCGTCGACATCGGCGAGGGGGACATGTGGATGCTGCCCCGCAACACCCCGCACTCACCGCAACGCCCGGAAGCCGACTCGATCGGTGTCGTCATCGAGCGCATCCGCGAGGAAGGCACCCTGGAGAAGTTCCTCTGGTACTGCCCCGAGTGCCATACCAAGGTGCACGAGGTCGAGCTGCAGATCAGGAACATCGTCGAAGACCTGCCACCCGTCTTCGAGCAGTTCTACGGCAGCACCGACGGGCGTACCTGCCCCGACTGCGGGGCCCTGCACCCCGGTAAGGGCTGACCGTGCCCACCATCGACGTGCACACGCACTACGTGCCGAAGGCCTGGCCCGACCTGGGTACCGTCACCCGCTCGGGCAGCGGGTGGCCGTGGCTGCGCATCGAGTCGGAGCGCGAGGCCATGATAATGGTCGGGTCCTCCGAGTTTCGGGCCGTGTCCGCCGACGCGTGGGATGCGCAGATGCGCCTTGCCGACATGGACCGCGACGGCGTCGACGTCCAGGTCGTCTCACCCACGCCGCTGTTCTTCTCCTACGCCGCGGCGGCACCGGAGGCGACCAAGGTCGCCCGGATCTTCAACGACCTGGCCCTCGAGATCTGCGCACCGGCCCCCGATCGGCTCCTGCCGTTCGCGCAGGTGCCGCTGCAGGACCCCGACGCGGCCTGTGCCGAGGCCGACCGTTGCCTGGCCAACGGCCACGTGGGCGTGGAGATCGGCAACCACGTGGGTGACCTGGACCTGGACCACGAAGGCGCGGTGATGTTCCTGCAGCACTGCGCCGAGCAGGGCATCCCGGTCTTCGTCCACCCCTGGGACATGCCCACCTCGCCACGCCTGGACCGGTGGATGGCGCGCTGGCTGGCCGGCATGCCGGCCGAGACGCACCTGTCCATCATCGCCATGATCCTCGGTGGCGTGTTCGACCGCGTCCCGGACTCCTTGCGGATCTGCTTCGCCCACGGTGGCGGTTCCTTCGCCTTCTGGCTGGGGCGGTTCGAGAACGCCTGGCACGGTCGGCCCGACCTGATCGCGACGTCCGACATGCCGCCGTCCAAGTACGTCGACCGGTTCAGTGTCGATTCCGTGGTGTTCGAGCCCACCGCGCTGCGGACCCTCGTCGACACGCTCGGCGTCTCTCAGGTCATGCTCGGCAGCGACTACCCCTACCCCCTCGGGGAGCGCCCGGTCGGCGCCGTGGTCGAGCGCTCCGACTTCCTGGACGACACGGCCCGCAACGCCGTACTCGGCGGCAACGCCGCCCGCTTTCTCGGAATGGCGCGGTGAATCCCATCGTGGCGTAGCGGGTCCGGTCCGCGCTCGCGCGAACGGAGCTCTCGTCCACCCTGGCCGTGCGAGAGGAGCTCTCGTCCAACTCCGGGGGCTGTGGGTGCGGCTGTCGAACTGGTCCAAGCCGACGGTCGCGATGGTCAACGGCTGGTGCTTCGGCGGCGCCTTCACCCCGCTCGTGGCCTGCGACCTCGCGATCTCCGACGTCGACGCGCAGTACGGGCTGTCCGAGATCAACTGGGGGATCCCGCCCGGCGGGGTGGTCAGCCGGGCGCTCGCCGCGGCCGTCAGACAGCGCGACGCGCTGTACTTCATCATGACCGGTGAACCGTTCGACGGCCGCCGTGCCGCCGAGATGCGGCTGGTCAACGAGGCCGTCCCGGCCGCGCGGCTGCGCGAGCGGACCCGGGAGCTGGCGCTCAAGCTGGCGTCGATGAACCCGGTGGTCATGCGCGCGGCGAAGGTGGGCTACAAGCTCGCCCAGGAGATGCCCTGGGAGCAGGCCGAGGACTACCTCTACGCCAAGCTCGAGCAGTCCCAGTTCCTCGACGCCGAGCGCGGCCGGCAGAAGGGCATGGCCCAGTTCCTGGACGAGAAGGCCTACCGCCCCGGTCTCTCGGCCTACTCGAACGACTGACCGATGCGTGACGGGGGACTGGGCTCCTGGCCCGCGCGCCGGGCGCCCGGTGGGGCGAGGTGCCGCGGGCCGTCGTCGTGCTGCGGGACCGGTCCGTGTGACGGCCGTGGGCTCCGCGGCGGGGGTGCGGGAAGATCCGGCGGTGCCGGACCGTGCCCTCACGCTGTACCTCGTCAAACGCCTGGAACTCGCGATCCGGGCCCGGATGGACGAGGTACTGCGGCCGCACGGGCTGACCACGCTGCAGTTCACCGCGCTCACCGCGTTGCGGGACCGGGACGGGCTGTCCTCGGCGCAGCTCGCCCGGCGCTCCTTCGTCACCCGCAGACGATGAACGAGATGGTGCGCTGGCTGGAGAGCCGCGGCCACGTCGCCCGCTCGCGGGACCCGGACAACCGCCGGGTCCTGCTGCTCACCCTGACCACTGCCGGCCGGGACCTGCTGGCGCACTGCGACCCGCTGGTCGGCGCGATCGAGGCCGAGCTGCTCGGCGCGGTCCCGGAGGTGCAGCAACCGCTGTTCCGTCAGAGCCTGGAGCTCGGATACGCCGCCCTGAGCGGCCCGGGAGAGGAGACCCCGTGACGCTCGACCCCGCCCGTCTCACCGCGATCGACGTGCACACCCACGTCGAGCAGGACGGCCACGGCTGCTTCTCGCTGGACCAGGAGCTGATGGACGCCTCGGCCGCGTACTTCCGTGCCGACCAGGACCGGACGCCGACGGTCGCGGCGATCGCGCAGCACTACCGGGAGCGGTCGATGGCCGCGGTGGTGTTCACCGTGGACGCCGCGTCCGGGACCGGGCACCCGTCGCTGTCCAGCGAGGAGATCCTGGACGCCGCCGCGGAGTTCGCGGACGTGCTGATCCCGTTCGGCTCGGTGGACCCGCACGGAGGCAAGGCGTCCGTGGCACGGATCCGGCGGCTGGTCGAGCGGGGTGCGCGCGGGTTCAAATTCCACCCGTCGCTGCAGGCGTTCGAGCCGAACGACGCGGTGTACTACCCCCTCTACGAGGCGGTCGCCGAGGCCGGCGTCCCGGCGCTGTTCCACACCGGCCAGACCGGGATCGGCGCGGGCCTGCCCGGCGGGCACGGCATCAAGCTGCGCTACTCGAACCCGATGCTGCTCGACGACGTCGCCGCCGACCACCCGGACCTGACGATCGTCATGGCGCACCCGTCGGTGCCGTGGCAGGACGAGGCGATCTCGATCGCGACGCACAAGTCGAACGTCTACATCGACCTGTCCGGCTGGCGGCCGAAGTACTTCCCGCCGCAGCTGGTGCGGGCGGCGAACACGATGCTGCGCACGAAGGTCCTGTTCGGGTCGGACTTCCCGGTGATCACCCCGGACCGCTGGCTGGCCGACTTCGCCGAGCTCGAGATCCGGGACGAGGTCCGGCCGCTGATCCTCAAGGACAACGCAGCGCGGGTGCTCGGCGTGGGATCTTGAGGCCATCAGGGTTTCGACGCCCGGGCACGGCGGTACTTCCGGGACATGACGATCCAGGTACGTCGCCTCTACGACCCGGCCCAGGACGGCGACGGGACGCGGGTGCTGGTCGACCGGGTGTGGCCGCGTGGCGTGCGCAAGCAGGACGCCCGCTACGACGAGTGGGTCAAGGACGTCGCGCCGAGCACCGAGCTGCGGAAGTGGTACGGCCACGACCCGGACCGGTTCGACGAGTTCCGCCGTCGCTACCGGGCCGAGCTCGACGGCTCGTCGGCGCTGGACCGGTTGCGCGGACTGGCCACCGACGGTGACCTCACGCTGCTGACGGCGTCGAGGTCGCCGGAGATCAGCCAGGCGCAGGTACTGTGCGAGCTGCTGCGGGAGTGATCGACGCCGGGGCCACCCGCGGGCCCGTCCGAGTTCAGCCCGACGACGGCGCCCGGCTGAGGTCGACCACGCAGAACACGTTGCCGTCCGGGTCGGCGAGCACGACGAAGTCCGGCTCGGCCGGGTAGCCGTCCCGGTCGGGCAGCGTCGCGCCCAGCCCGAGCAGCCGCGCCACCTCGGCGTCCTGCTCGGCGGTCGTGTCGACGAGCAGGTCCAGGTGCACCCGGGGTCGCGGTTCCGGGGGCGAGTCGCTGCGCATCAGCCCGAGCACCCGAGGCGGAGCACCGGCCCAGCGTGGCGTGAACAGGGTCGCTGCGCGACCACGGGTCGACGACGACCACCACTCGGCGATCAGGCTCTGCCGCACCGGACATCATCGAACGGCCGAGGCTTCTCATCCCGCAGGGGGAGACGCCTGATCCGGATCTCCCACCGTGCGCCGATGTGCCGGGACGGGCCGCGCGGGCATCGTGAGGGACATGACCGACCAGGCATCCGGCCCGTGGCTCTCGGGCCTCGATTCGGTCATGATCGTTTATGACGGAAGGATTAGAGTATGCCGAAGTCTCGTTCTGTTGCCCGGGTCCTCGTTCCCGCGATGAGTGCCATGGCCGTGGTGGGGGCCATGGCCGCCGGGCCGATGGTCGCCGCGGCGACCGCCGAGACCCCGGTCCCGCCGGGGAGCGTGGGTGACACCAACGGGAACGGGCTGCTGGACTCCAGTGAGCGCCCGGACAACCCCGACCTCTGACGGTCGGGGCCACCGGCCGGCAGTTCCGTGCTAGCCGCTGAGCGCGGGCGTGCGCCGCAACCACCATTCACCGATCGCGACATGCATCGTGAACGCGAGCCAGAATGCGATCGCGAACATCGTCGGGTCCGGCGCCGTCGGGGTGGTTCCGCCGGACATCGCCTGTTCGATTCCCTCGAAGATGCCCACCCAGATGCGGATGGTTCCGATTCCGACACCGACCGCGAACGCCCGGATCATCCAGCGGCGGTGTTGAGGCACGTCGTCGCGGCGGATGGCGCGAAAGGCGAGGACAAGGCAGGCGATGAACCAGCAGCCGAACACAACCGTGGCGACCGACTCCCCGGCGCCGCCCCACGCGAGGGGGATGCCGAAGAGCAGCGCGAAGGTGGCGCCGAGGAGGGCACAGGCGAGCAACACACGTCCGAGCCTGCGGTGCACTGTGTAGTGGCGGGCGCGGAAGCGGCGACTCAGCTGCAGCGGCGCGCCCAGCAGGTAGACCAGGCCGGGCCCGATGTGCAGGTAGGCCCGCCAAGGGTTGTCGACGTAGCGCTCGGCGAAGTCGTCGTCGGGGTCGGTGCCGTCGAGGATGCTCGGCCAGTCGACGACGACGCGGATGATCACGAACGCCACGACGATCGCGATGAGCAGGCCGATCGTCACCGCAGCGGTACGGATCAGTCGCGAACTCCGGGGCTTGCCGTTCGCAAGGTCCGAGTCGGGCTGATCGGTGACGGCCGGGGACACGCGTTTCCTGGTCACCACCGGCGCTCTCCGCCCTTCGGCTCTCGGGGCTGCGGGGACCGGCGCCCCAAAGGATCATGGTGGTCGCAGTGTCGAAGCGATGTCGGGGCGAAGCCTACGGTGCCGTCATGAATGAGGCGACCCACTTTTGACCTACTCCGTCTCCGACCGGCCCTGCATGGAGGCCCGTCACGAGTCCGCTCCGTCCTGCCCGTCGGAGCCCGACATCGCAGATGGCCGACGACGGCCAGTGCAGATCTGGAGCAGGTCCTTGGCCGGCAGATGCAACGGCCGACCTTCACCATGGTGATAGTCGGCGTCGATCGCCGCGAGTTCGTAGCCGCTGAGATCGACCTTGAAGGCACGCGCCAGCTTGGGGCTGCGCAACACCGCCACGATCCGCTCCGGGGGCGAGACCGCCGGGAGGCCGAGCGCCTCGGTCATGTCGAGGCCATGGATGACATCGTGGCTCAGCGCGCCGAGCTGACCACCGCCGGGCGGCTTCCACCGGTGACCGACGTTCCTCCGCAGGCACTCCAGCAGCTGCGACGACGAGTTCTCGGCCGTGTCGCGGCGGGCCAGACGATCAGCTGCGACGTCGAACCTCCCGCGGGCTCGAACCATCGCGGCGAGCACCGTTCTGCCGGGGTGGCGGTACGGCATCGTGATATGGGCGACGACCTCCCGGACGCGCCAACCCTCGCACAGTGAGGGCGTGTCCCACTGATGATGGGACAGCTCGTCCAGAACTCCGATCAGCCCGGTCCGCTGTGCAACCGTCTCGTCGAAAAGCGCCTTGTCGTCCACACATCTCCTGTCCGTCGGGCGTCGTATGTCGCCTCACCAAGGGGGGTCAGAAGGTCCTGACTGCTTCCGTTGACGGAACTCATCGCCAGCAGCGAGCACGACGGCCGTGGGCCGCATCCGATGTGTGGCCGTCTCCTGACAGAGGCCTTGCGCCTGCACGTCGACGGCTTGCTTGCTGACGTCGATCCGGTACCTCAGCCAACCGCCATCGCTGCGCTGATCGTCCCTGCGATCTCGGGTGATCGCCGCATGGTGAGCGAATGCGGCCCCACACCTCGTTCGCACTCCGTAGTCGTGGATCAATCCGGGGACACATGCCCCTCACCACGGTCAACGAGGAACCAGTGCTGTCGAACGGAGCTCTGAGAGCAGTGGAGCCCCGTTGACCATGGAAAGCGCCGGTGACGGGGCGTAAGGGTGAGACGGCGCTGCCACGAGCGAGCCGTTCGTCGCGCCCGTCGCTTCGAGGGGGCTTGCTCGTGATCGCCACCGTCGGCAGGGCCGATCGAGGTGTGCAGACCGGTTGCCGGCCGCACATGTCTGTCCGGGCCGGGCCGCGACCTACGCCGCCGAGGTGGCTGATCGGGGTGCTCACCATCAGGTGTGGGCTGCTGCAGCACGCCGAACGCGCCCTCTGGCCCCGGCGCCCGGGCCGAAGCCGTCCACACGAGTGCATCATTTTCCGGTCGCTCCTAGACTCCGGCGGTGAGCACTCGTGATGCCACCGCGCGCCCGCTCTGGAAGACGGTGCTGTGGGCGTTGCACGCCCTCCTCCGGTTCCTGCTGATCCTCTGGCTCCTGATCTACGCCTGGTCCAAGTTGTTCCTCGTCCAGATGGGCCGACTCGATTACTCCGACGCCCCCTACACGGTCGGCGAGAAGAGCCCGATGGGTCTGCTGTGGACGTTCATGGCGTACTCGCCGGTGATCCAGTTCCTGGCCGGGCTGGTGGAGCTGGTGGTCATCCTGCTGCTGGTGTTCCGGCGGACGGCGTGGCTGGGCGGGCTGGTCGGCGTGGTCGTGATGGGCACGACGTTCCTGCTGAACCTGGTCTACGACGTGCCGGTCAAGCAGATGCTGCTGGTAGGCACGATCGGGCTGGCGCTGGTCGCGCTGCCCGAGCTCCCGCGGGTCGCACGATTCGTGCTCGGCCGCAGCACCGCCGGGACCGCGGGTTCCCCGCCGCTGCTTCCCTGGCCACGGGTCCGCGCGGTCACCCGGTGGGTCTTGCCCGCCCTCGGGCTGCTGATCGTCGTCTCCGGGGCAGGGCTTCCGCTGTTCCTGCCGCTGCCCGAGCGCTCGGAACTGGCGCTGCCGGGGGCCTACCGGGTCGTCGCCGACACGTCGCCGCCGGCCGCGCAGCTCACCGACGACACCCGCTGGCAGACGATCGCGTTCGGGCAGTGGGGCAGCAACGGCGGCGGCCAGGTCACGATCCGGCAGGCGAACGGCGACCTGACCGAGGGCAGCTACCGGCCCGTGCGCGACGGCGTCGTCGAGGTGACGGCGTTCCCGGTCCTGGCCGGTGACCGGACGTTCCTGCGGGAGCCCGAGCGGACCTTCGAGCTGACCTGGGTGGCCCGGCCGGACGGTACGGTCACACTGCGCGGGGACGGCCGGGACCTCGTGCTCGCGAGCGACCCTGAACTGCGCTACCTGCTCGACCGGGACTTCTCCTGGGCGCCGCGGGTGCCGGTCAATCGCTGAACCCGGGGCCGGGCGGATCGGCTGACCGCGGCGGCCGCACCTGCCAGGATGGCCTCATGTCGGCACTGAGAACCTTGGGTCGGGCGACTGGTTGGGCCTGCATGGCGATCGGCGGGATCCAGCTCGTCGGTGGGATGCGCGGGGAGCCCGGCATGACCGGCGACGCGACGGTGGACTCACACGTTCGCTTCATGGGCCCTGTCTTCGCCGGCTACGGACTGGCCTGGCTCGACACCGCGGCGGACGACGAACCGGACCTGGACCGGATGCGGCTCCTCGCCGGACTCATGGCTCTCGGGGGCGTCGGACGCCTCGCGACCCGCGTGACCCTGGGCCGGCCGCACCGGTTCCACGACCTGCTGCTCGCAGTGGAGCTCGCCGCCCCGGTCGTGGTAGAGGCAGCGGGCCGGCGCGAGCGTGGTGTCCGTGAGAGATCGCGCGGACAGGGGCGCCGTCGCTGGCCGTCGCATCCCGCGGGACCGGCAGCACCCGGCAATTGAGGCGTCCGGCACCCGTCGCCGTGGTCAACGGGACACCAGGGCTGTTGGGTGGAGAGCGGGCAGCCCTCATGTCCCGTTGACCATGGAGGCCGTCGGTGGCGGGCTCGTATGGGTGGCGCCGCGCTGCCACAGGCAGGCTCGGTCAACTTCGCACAGGTTCGGACGTCGTCGCACAGGTTCGTCCCTGTGCGAGGACGCGCTTCCCTCTGCGAAGTCGCGCCGCGTCCAGAAAGACCAGGCGATCATTCCAGTGAACCCGGGGAGCGGCTTCCGGCTCACCGCTGGAAGGGTTTGATCTCGTTGAGCGGCCGCAACTCCCGGTACTGGTGCTGTCGCAGTACGTGGAGCGCGACCACGCGGGCGAGCTGCTGGCCGACGGCCGCGGTGGGGTGGGCTACCTGCTCAAGGACCGGGTCCACCGCCTGGCAATCACCGACAACGCGGTGCACGAGCACGTCGGCAGCATCATCGCCACGCTGGGCCTGCAACCGACCGTCAGTGGCCATCGCCGCGTGCTCGCCCATCTCAACGACCAACAGTGAGCGGTCCCGCTCAGCTCGGCCGGTCGGCCTCGATCGGGTTGGCCGACGGGTCCCACTCGACGAGCAGGTGATCCGGGCCGCGGAACGAGGTATTGGGCGAGTAGGCGAAGTTCTGGTCCTCGACCAACCGCATGTGCGGCAGCCGCCGCGTCAGCTCCTCGAGGAAGATCTGCATCTCCACCCGTGCCAGTGCGGCACCGATGCACAGGTGGCGGCCCGTCCCGAAGGCGAAGTGCCTCTTCGCGTTGCTACGGGCGACGTCGAACTTCTCGGGCTCCGGGAAGACGGACTCGTCGTGGTTCGCCGAGCCGGTCACCGCCAGGATCTTGGAGCCCGCCGGGATCTCCACTCCGCCGACGACCACATCCTTGACCACCTCGCGGCGCCAGGCGATGACCGACGAGCTGTAGCGCAGGACCTCCTCGACGGCGTTGGTCGCGAGCGAGGGGTCCGCACACAGCGCATCCCACTGATCACGGTGCTCGAGCAGCGACCGGAGGCCGTTCGCGGTGGCGTTGGTTGTGGTCTCGTGGCCGGCGAAGAGGAAGTTCATCATGGTCGTGACGAGGTAGTTCTCGTCGAACAGATCTTCGTTGCCGGGCGTGCGCCACGACTTGATGAGCTCGCTGATGTAGTCGTCGGTCGGCTCCTTCAGCCGACGCGCGACGTGTTCCTTCGCGTAGGTCCAGTACTGACCCATACCGGCCGCGAGCTGCATCTGCTCCTCGTCCGAGGGGTAACCCCACGTGAACAGCGCCAGCCGGCCGGAGAACTGCTTCGCGCGCTCCACGTCCTCGTCCGGAACGCCCATGAGCGCGAAGGCGACGAGCGCGGGGATCTCCCAGGCGAAGTCGGTGACGAGGTCGGCGTGTCCGCGCTGCACGAAATGGTCGATGTAGCGACCGGCGAGTTCCCGGATCCGGGGACGGACCGCCTCGATCCGGCGGGGGCTGACCAACGCATCCCGGATGTGCTGGCGGCGCTGGGTGTGCAGGGGCGGGTCCTCGTTGACCAGGCTCGGTCCCATCACCATCTGCGCCTTCACCAGCTCGTCGACCGCGGCCGGGCACAGTTCCTTCAGCGGGGTGATGGAGATGGCCGCGGAGAAGGTGTCCGTGTCCATGAAGACCTGCCGGACGTCCTGATACCGGCTGACGACCCAGTAGTCGAGCGACGGGCTGTAGAAGACCGGTTCCTCCGCACGGGCCCCGGCCCAGAAGCTGTAGGGGTCCTGCAGGTACGAGTCGGTGAAGGGATCGAAGCTCTCGGCGAGATGGCTCACCGGGCACCGCGCCTCGGTGGTCATCGCGGCGGGCTCCTCGCTCAACGACTGCGACATTGCATTCCTCCTCGACAGAACCGACACCTGTGGCCGGACGGGCCGATACAAATACCGTCGGCATTCACGCGATCCGCGTGGCGGCCAAGCGAAACCTAGGGAATGCAGTACGTGCACGGAGAGCCACATCACGTCCGGCATGGCCACATGGCGCACCGCGTGGGCGTCGAGGACGGATGTGGCCGGATTGCGTAGCTCGATGGCCACTTCACGAACTCGGTCCTGTCTCATGCCCGCTGGTGGACGCTGCGTGGTTTGACAGGGCAGACCGACCGCCAGATCATTCCATCTAGTTGCGAACCACCACTCGTGACCTGCGCAGAGGAGCGCCCCGACATGGCAGAGCGGACCGCACTCACCGCGCGGGACGAGTGGCTACCCGACGCCGACGGGCGGGGGCGGGCGGGCTTGGACCAGGTGCTCGCGCACCGTGAGATCTGCCGGTCCAGTCCGCTGGAGGTGATCAGGGACAACCTCAGCAGCTTCTTCTACCCCGCTCGGGTCGAGACGCTGACCCGCGAGGCCGACCTGAGCTCGTCGCTGCTGAGCGCCGTCCGGCTCCACCACGTCACGGTCGGGTTCCTGCGGTTCGGTTCCGAAGCGATGGTCGATCCCGGGGCGCTCGGCGCCTACCACGTCAACGTGCCACTGGCGGGGCGGGTCGCCTCGGAGTGCGGAGACCGCCAGACCGTGGCCACCGTGGGGCGGGGCACGGTGTTCACCCCGCGAGACCACAGCGTGCTGCCGTGGTGGAGCGCCGATTCCTCCCAGGTGTGTATCAAGATCTCGAAAGCGGCGGTCGAGGCCGAGCTCGAGGCTCTACTGGGTCACCCGGTGCCCACCGACATCCGGTTCGACCTCGCTCTGGATCTCAGAACTCCGGAGGCGGCGAGCTGGCTCGGTGTGGTCCGGCTGCTCATCGAGGAGGTCGACCGGCCCGGGGGCCTGCTGGAGCGGTCGGTGACCTATCGGGACCATCTGGAGCAGCTGCTCATCAGCGGTCTTCTCCACGTGCAGACCCATGACCACGTCGACGCGCTCCGGAATCCCCAACCGTCTGCTCGACCCCGGACGGTGAAGCGGGTCGTCGACCTCATCGAGGCGCATCCGGAGGTCAACTACACGTTGGCCGACCTCGCCCGCCACGCCGGGGTCGGCGCCCGACGGCTACAGGGAGCGTTCCAGGAGACGTTCCAGACCTCGCCCACCGGCTACCTCCGCAAGGTCAAGCTCGAGCACGCCAGGGCTGACCTGCTGGACAGCCAGGACACCGTGATGGCCGTCGCGTACCGCTGGGGCTTCAACCATCCCGGCCGGTTCTCGACGATCTACCGCCGGACCTACGGAGAGTCCCCGTCGGAGACGGCGCGCCGCCGGGATTGATCAGCGAGCCCCCGGAGCGCGGGTTCGCACACTGCGTTTCGTCTTCCGGATCGGCCTCGTCGCGAAGTGGATGGCCGCCGCTCGGGTTCCGCCTAGCGTCTCCGATCACATTCAGTGTCGAACAGAGGAACCCCGATGACCGAGACTCTTGATCGCTCCCAGACCACGTGGACCGGTGCCGGCAGCGAGTCGGATCCCGAGGTGGTAGCCCGGGTCACCGCTCTGGTGCCGATGATCCGCGAGTACGCCGAGAGGTCCTCGCAGGAGCGGCGCGTCGTCCCGGAGGTCGTCGCGGCGCTCGAGGAGGCCGAGCTGTTCAAGCTCCTGGTGCCCCGACGCCTGGGTGGGCTGGAGACCAACATCCGCACGATGATGGAATGCGTCGCCGAGGTCGGCAGGGGTGACGGCTCGACGGCCTGGACCGTGGCCCTGCTCAACGTGTGCACCTGGTTCTCCACCACGTTCTCCGACGAGGCCCAGCAGGACATGAACGCCACCCCGGACGCGAAGGCGTGCGGCATCTTCTCGCCGCCGCTGAAGTCGGAGCGTGTCGAGGGCGGGTACCTGGTCAGCGGGCGATGGGCCTACTCCTCGGGTTCGTTCGCCGCGGACTGGGCAACGCTCGGTATCGGTGTGGAGGGCGAGGACCCCCGCGCGCTGGCCCTCATCCCGTCCAGCGCCTGGACGATCGAGCCGACCTGGTTCGTCGCCGGTATGAAGGGTTCGGGCAGCGACACCATCGTGGTCGAGGACCATTTCGTCCCCGACCACCGCATCCAGCGGTTCCTCGACATGGTCGAGGGCGATTTCGCGACCTCGCACAAGGGCGATGAGCAGAACGCGAACATGGCGTTCATTCCGGTCGCGGCGCTCGTTCTGGTCGGGGCCCAGATCGGGCTCGCCCGCCATGCGGTGGAGCGGACCCTGGCGAACCTGCCGAAGAAGAACGTCGCCTACACCAGCTACACGAACGCCCGGAACTCCCCGACCCATCAGGTCGGTGTCGCCGAGGCCACCACCCGGTTCGATCAGGCCGAGCTGCTGATGCAGCGGGCCTGCGCCGACGTCGACGGCGCCGCAGCTCGTGGTGTCCAGTTGGACAAGCTCACCCGTGCCCGCGTCCGTATGGACACCGGGGTGATCGGTGAGCTGGTCAAGGACGGCCTGGACAAGCTGATGACCGCGAACGGCGCTTCGTCCTTCGCCGATGCCAACGTCCTGAGCCGGATCTGGCGCGACTCCGAGATCGCCGGCAGGCACGCGCTCGTGATGCCCGAGCTCGGCAAGGAGGCCTACGGACAGATGCTGCTCGGCGCCGACGAGATGTCTCTCGACGTCTGACGTAGACGAGCCCGTCATCGACAGAAGGAGCGACATGGTCGTCGAGCATGCCTACATCACGGTCGTGACCGGTCAGGAGACCGAGTTCGAAGCGGCGTTCGCCAAGGCGGAGCCGGTGCTCGCCGGGGCTGCGGGGTGCCGGGATACCGCGCTGTTCCGAGACGTCGAGCGTCCCGGCGGCTACCTGCTGCGGGTGACCTGGGACCGCCTGGAGGACCACCTCGAGGTGTTCCCGACCAGCCCTGCCGGACAGGAGTTCGCCGCGCAGGTCGCGGGCTTCTTCGCCGGTGCGCCCGAGGTCCGGCACTTCGCCGCCGACGCCGTCACGGCGTAGGGCCGAGCATCACTGCACCGAGGACGGCTTCTGCGACGTCCGACAGCCAGACGGATCGCTGCCGGCACGCCGAGATTCCCGGGCCGTCGCGACGCTGGTCCGGTACGAGCGCTGCGGGCTCGCGATGCTCGACGTGGAACTCGCCCCGCGCCGGGTACGTGAGCCTGTCCGGCGAGGTCGGCGTGCCGTACGAGGAGCGGGGCCGCCGGACGACCTGGACACCGTCCTCATAGCCGCGGACACCGCCGGGGGCAGGATCACCGCTCCGGCGACCCGTGCCGGCGACGGTGACCACGTCGGCCGCTTCAACCCCGACGGCTTCCACTGGAAGATCACAGCACCGGCGTGAGACGCCGCGCCCGCGAAGGTACCCGATTCGGCGCAGACGTCTCCCGTCATCGCCACCGGGTCGGCATCCGAGCACGAGGCGAGGTCGACGGGTGCTGTGGACGGTGAGGTCGCAGGTGCTGTCGGCGGCCCGGTCGGCCGGGCGGTGTGGGCCCATCACCTTCATGTGCGAATGCTTTCACCCGATCGGGGAGGCGACCCGGAGCCGATCCGCGAACCGGACCGAGGAATGGCGCCGTAGGCTTCCATGAACATGTCGATGATTCCGTCGATCACATGCTCGTTGATGGGGTATGGCGTCAGGAGCCACCGGTAGTACAAGGTTCCGGCCAGCACTTCCGCCGCGATCTCCAGGTTCACGCCGTCGATCAGTTCGCCGCTGCGCTGGGCCAGGACGATGCGGTCCAGCGTCCTTTTCTCGACGACCGCCAGGAATCTCTCGTGCAGCGCAGCCCGTAGTGCCGGGTCGGACTGGGCCTCGGCGATGACGGCCCGGTAGATGGGGCCGACGGGCGGCGCCGAGAGGGCACGGCTCGATCTCAGGAACTGCTCACGCAGATCCGCCCGAACCTCACCGGTGGCGCTGTAGTCGAGATCGCTGACCCATACATGGCTCAGGGCATCGAGGAGGAGTTCGGCGATCGACGACCAGCGCCGGTAGATCGTGTGTTTTCCGACGCCCGCGCGCCGAGTGATCGCTTCGATGGTCAGACCTCGGTACCCGACCTCCATCGCCAGCTCGAGCGTCGCCGTCAGCAGTTCGCGGGTGCGCTCCTGGCCCCGGCGACGCGGTGTCGATGGAGGGTCCGCCATGCACGCATCGTACCGGCACGCGCCGTGCCGTTGACGCGCCCCTTCCTGGCATGCATCATGCTCACTAACGGCACGGACTGTGCCGATAAACCTCCACCGTCATCCATCCGATCGGGAGGACATCGCCCATGACCACCAGCACCAGCGGTGAACGAGCATCGTTCACCGTCGAGGAACGGGCGGCCATAAAGGACCGCGCCACAGAGCTCACGAGGGACCGGCGACGTGCGTCCATGGTCGAGAAGGTCGCCGAGGTCGAGGACCGGATCGAGGCCCTCGTCCGCCGAGCCGTCGGCTGACGATCGACGCGCCGGTAGAGCCCGACCACACCACCTTCGGAAGGACCCGATGAAGACCATGACCTGCCGCCAGCTCGGCGGCCCCTGTGACGCGAAGCTCAGCGGAGCGACCGCCGACGAGATCATCAAGGCGCAAGATCGCCACCTGCGTCAAACCGTCCGAGGGGGCGACTCGGATCACCTCCCGGCGCATGAGGAGATGAAGGGCCGGTGGCGACACCCGATCAAGGCGATGGGCTGGTACCGCGACACCAAGAAGGCGTTCGCTGTCATTCCATGACGCCCGGCCCGTCAGCGCCGGGGACTCATACATGTGAATCCGAACTCCACCACAGCGCCGCGGTGCGAAGCCTGAGATCCGTGGAGTACTAGGCTCGGCGCCGGGGACGAGTGCGATGGGGGCGCGAGCAGTGCAGGGGGCTGTCCGTATCGCGATCCTGGTGCTCGCCGCGGTGGCGGCGGCGTCCTTGCCGAACAGCGGTGACGGGGCCCTCCTGCAGGTGGTCCCGGCCGTCGTCGCCTGGTCGGTGGGCTACGGCGTGCGGTTCCTGTGGACGGTTCCGGCGGGCCTGGCCGGGATCGCCGGGGCCGTCCTGGCCGGAGGGTTCGCCGTCCCGGCGGCCGGGCTGTCCACGGTGCTGACGCTGCTGACGGTCGTCGGGCTGCCGTGGTGGGCGGGACGGGCGCTGGCGATCCGGCGGGACCACGCCGCCCGGGTGCGTCGGCTGGAACTCCGCGCGGCCCGCTGGGACGAGCGCCGTCAGATCGCCCAGGACATGCACGACTCCCTCGGCCACGATCTGTCGGTGATCGCGTTGCAGGCGGGTGCCTGGGAGCTGAAGGCCGACGGTGCGGAGCAGCGGGCCGCGGCCGCGGCGGTACGCGGTGGCGCGGTCGCCGCAACCGACCGTCTGCAGTCGGTGATCGGGCTGCTGGCGGGCACCACGGCCGAACCGGACCTCATCGACGTCGTCGACCGGGCCCGGGAGCGCGGGGTACCGGTGGAGCTCGTCCGGTCTGGGCGGGATGGACCGTCCTGGTCGGAGCCGACCCGCTACACGGCCTACCGGATCGTCCAGGAGTGCCTGACCAACGCCGTCCGGCACGCACCGGGGGAGCCGGTGACGGTGCGGGTGCACGATGGAGACCCGGTGCGCCTCGAGATCACCAATCCGCGTCCGGACCGGGAGACCGGATCGTCCGGTGGCGGGCGTGGCATCGCCGGAGTGCGGGCGCGTGCGGAGCGGATCGGCGGTACCGTCGACGTCCGGCCCGGCCCGGACGTCTTCGGGGTCGAGGCGATCCTCCCGCGCAAGGGCACGCCCCGCGGCACCCCGGCCGGCGGTGTCCCCGGTGTCGACGTGGCGGCCGAACGGCGTTCCGGGCGCCGCAGGCATCTGCGTGCCGCCGTGGTGCCGTTGACCCTCGTCGGCGTGGTGGCCGCCGGGCTGGTCACCGCGCACGTGGTCACCGTGCAGCGCACCGCGCTCTCTCCGCAGCGCTACGACTCGCTGGAGCTCGACCGGCCGCGCTCAGCGCTGGCCGCGCGGCTGCCCGCTCGTAGCCAGGCCGAGGCGCCGCCGGTCCTCGTCGTCCCGCCCGCCCCCGCCGGGACCCGCTGCGAACTCTACCCGGCCCGCGGCTCGGTCCTCGATCTCACACCGGATATGTTTCGGCTCTGCTTCACCGCGGGTGTCGCCGACCCGATCCTGGTCGTGAAGGACCGGCTACGACCCGCGGGGGCCCCGTGAGCACGCCGCGCCGGGTACTGATCGGCGACGACGAGGCGCTGGTCCGCGCCGGTATCCGGGCCGTGCTCGGGGCCGACCCCGGCATCGAGGTCGTCGCAGAGGCCTCCGACGGCCGGGCCGTGGTCACCGCCGCGCTGGCGCACCGGCCGGACGTGGTGCTGCTCGACCTGAACATGCCCGCCCACGACGGGTTCGGCGCGCTCGACGAGCTCAGCCGGGTCCTGCCGTCGAGCCGGGTCCTGGTCCTCACCACGTTCGGCGACGACGACAGCATCCGCCGGGCACTGTCCGCGGGTGCCGCGGGATTCGTGCTCAAGGCCTCCGATCCGCGGGAGCTGATCGGCGCGGTGCACGCGGTCGGCGACGGTGCGGCGTTCCTGTCGCCCCGCGTGACCCAGCGGGTCCTGGCCCGGTTCCGGGACGCGGTCTCGGCACCGGCTGTCGACGAGCGGATCGCGGTGCTGACCTGCCGCGAGCGCGACGTGCTGGCGTTGCTCGCCCGCGGCCTGCCCAACTCCGACATCGGTCGGCGGCTGTTCCTCACCGAGGGGACGGTGAAGGGTCACGTCACGGCGATCATGGGCAAGCTCGGGGTGGCCAACCGGGTCCAGGCCGCCCTCATCGGTCACGACGCCGGGCTCACCCGCTGATCAGACGTCCCGCAGCCACAGCGCGGCGTACCCGGCCAGCTGCGCGGCCACCGCCCACACCAGCAGGATCAGCGCCCCGACCAGCGCCGGGTACCGGCCGCCGTCCGGGGCACCGAGCGCCGCGGCGGCCGTACTGGGCAGGTAGGTTCCCGCCTCCGCGACCCAGCCCGACGCGGAGAACTCGGCGAGCAGCGGCGCCACGAAAACCAGCAGCATCCCGCAGAGCAGCGCCGCGAGCGTGGCGCGGACCAGCGCCCCCACCCCGACGAGTACCGCGCCGGTGAGCCCGACCGCGACCCCGCTGCCCAGTACCGTCCGGACGATGTCGGCCGTGGCCGCGCCGTCGGAGGCCCCGAGCACGACCGTGGCGGTGACGACAGCGGCGAGCCCGGCCACCGCACCCACCAGACCCAGCACCCCGGAGACGACGATCGTCGTCGCCAGCAGAAGCCGGCCGCGTCGCGGCACCGCCCGCACCGTGGCCCGCAGCGCCCCGCCGGCCTGCCGGGCCGGGAGCACGGTCGCCGCGAGCACCAGCAGCGGGAGCTGGCCGACGGCGACGGCCTGGGCGGCGATCGCCGGGGCGGACGCTGCCACGTCGTAGCCGTTCGCCGCGCTCGCGGCCAGCGACCCGGCGCCGACCAGCGCGAACGCGATGGTGGTGAGGACACCGGCGGCGAGCGCAAGGCGGGTGAAACGCAGACCGGTCCACGCTATCCACTCCGCGTGACAGGCCCGGAGGGTCTCGTTCATCGGTACTCCCACCGTTCGGGGTGATGTCCGGCGCGGTGGTCGACCGCGCCGCCGGTCAGCGCCAGGTAGGCGGCCTCCAACGATCCGGAGCCCGCGACGAGCTCGTGCACCGGTGCGTCGGCCAGCAGCCGACCCCGACCCAGGACGACGACGTGGTCGGCGGTGTCCTCCAGCTCCCGGATCAGATGGCTGGACAGCAGCACGGTCCGCCCGGAGTCGGCCAGGCCGCGCAGGAAGCCGCGCAGCCAGCGGACGCCGTCCGGGTCGAGCCCGTTGACCGGCTCGTCGAACAGCAGGACCGGCGGGTCCCCGAGCAGCGCCGCGGCGACGGCGAGACGCTGGGTCATACCGAGCGAGAAGGTGTGCACGCGGCGTCCGGCGACGCCGTCGAGCCCCACGATCCCGAGGACCGTGTCGATCCGGCGTCGGGGGATCCGGTGGGTGGCGGCCAGCGCCCGCAGGTGGGCGTGCGCGGTCAGCCCAGAGCGCGCCTCGGCGGGGTCCAGCTGGGCGCCGACGGTGCGCAGCGGCTCGCGCAGCGCGTGGTACGGGCGGCCCTGCACCGTCGCCTCGCCGCTGGTCGGCCGGTCCAGCCCGACGATCATCCGCATCGTGCTGGACTTCCCGGCGCCGTTCGGGCCGAGCAGCCCGGTCACCCGGCCGGGCCGGATCGTGCACGTCAGGTCGTCGACGACGCGCACGCGGCCACGTCGTCGGGTCAGTCCGGTCAGCTCGATCATCGGACGAGCTCCGCCACGCTCAGGTCTGCGGGGACCGCGTCCAGCACCGGCTGCGGAGTCCCGCGCAGGTGCTGGTCGAACAGGGCGCGCAGGTAGCGGCGTTGCACCTGCAGGCTCGCCGCGGGGTCGACGGTGCCGATCGCGGTCCGTACGGCGTCGGTGTCCAGGGGCAGGCCCGCCGCGATCGCGGGCAGCACCGACTGCAGGTCCGACAGGCTCATGTGCTCGCCGTCGGGAAGGTGCACCTCGCGCTTCCAGCCGGTCATCCGGTCCCAATAGCGGGCCAGGTCCGGGGCCCCGAGGTGAGTGTGCGGTGCCGCACGGTCGCCATCGGTCCCCGCACTGAGCAGCAGGAACGGCCGGTCGAGACGGGCCGCGGGATCGGCCGAATACTCCGGCGTCATGCTGCCGTCGAGGTTCGCGCCGACGTCGACCCGGCGGTCGGCCAGCATCGTCTCGGCGGCCGCGAAGCCGCCCATCGAGTGCCCGAACAACCCGACCCGGTCGAGGTCGAGCAGCGCCCCGATCCCCGCGGGCAGCGCTCGCCGGGCCGCGTCCGGGTTCCCGCCGTCGCGGATCACCCCGAGCTGGTCGAGAGCGAACCGCAGGTCGTGCACCCGTTCGGCGAGTGCCTGCTTCATGTCGACGCCGCGGGCGGGGAAGGTCAGGCCGTCCGGCAGCTCGACGGGGGCCTGGTAGGTGCTGTCCACGGCGAGCACGACGTAGCCGTGACTGACCAGGTCCTCGACCAGCGTGGTGCCGAACGCGCGCGGGTTCCCGCCGCCCGGCGAGTAGAGCAGCACCGCGCGCGGGGCCGCGTCGGCGACCGGTGCGCGGTTGTGGGCGTGCGTGACGGCCTCGGCGAAGGCAACCGCACCGGGCTCGACCCCGATCTCGGACCAGCTCTGGTCGAGGAAGGACGCGACCCGCGGCGCCAGGTAGGGGACCGGGGGAGCGTCGTCGTCGGGCAGCGCCGGGTACCAGAGGGTCGCGACGACCTCCCGCGGCCCGCCGTCCGGCGCCCACGGATCGGGGCGGTCATGGTCGACCAGGTGCAAATCCAGTGAGCCGATCCGGCCCGGCCCGGTGGGGGCCGGGAGCGCGAACGGCACGGGTTCCGCGGGGAGGGCCCGGTTCACGGCGACGAGACGGGGGAGGCCGATCGCGGCCCCGGCGACGACGGCGACGCAGGCGGCCGCGGCGAGCAGCGCCCGGCGTGGCCCGGAGAGGGATCTCATGCCCGACAGCATCGGGACCGGGACGGTCAGGACGCGCCCCACTGACGTCGGGCCCACCCCCGACCTTGGTCAGGGGTGCGGGGCTCCGGCTCGTCGCTACGGAGGAGGATCCTTCGTGGCGACGAGCTCGACTGACGGCCCGCTCGTGGCGCGGCTGCGCATGGTGCGGATCGATACACGGCCGCCGAATCCGAATCGGAAGTGTCGAGGCAGACCCGCAATGCTGCGCCGGGTGCTGGAGACCGTCATGGACGTCTGGATGGCCGTCCGGCCGCGGGCAGTCGTGAGCAAGCGCCGGCGGGTTCTGTTCAACGTGATCGAGTACGCGGCCGAGCAACGCGCGCTCGACACGAACCCGCTGGTGGGGGCGCGCCGGCGCATTGACGAGGCCCTCGGGTGCCGGGCC
>JAKDNL010000547.1 GCA_030451825.1 Pseudonocardia sp.
GCGGCGAGCGGAGCGGCGGGTGCCTGGCCGGGGTTAGCGTGCGGGAGTGGCTGATCTGTTCGGGCTGGCGGACATCGAGGTGGCGGCGGAGCGGATCGCGGGGCAGGTGGTGCGCACCCCGACCGTGCGCAGCCCGGGGCTCTCGGCGCTGCTCGGAGCGCCGGTGACGGCGAAGCTGGAGCTGCTGCAGCGCTCCGGGTCGTTCAAGCCCCGCGGGGTACTGGCCAAGATCGCCACGCTGACCCCGGGCGAGCGGGACGCCGGGCTGGTCGCGGTCAGCGGCGGCAACCACGGGATCGCGGTCGCCGACGTCGCCGGCTCGGTGGGGATCGCGGCGACCGTCGTGATGCCGGAGTCGGCGCCGTCGCGGTCCGTGCAGATCGCACGCGAGGCCGGGGCCGAGGTCCGGCTCACCCCGGACATGGCGGGCGCGTTCGCCCTGACCGCCGAGCTGCAGGCCACAGGCGCGACGCTGGTGCACCCGTTCGACGACCCGGTGGTTCTGGCCGGGCAGGCCACGGTCGGCCTGGAGCTGGCCCGGGGCGCACCCGAGCCGATCACCGACGTGCTCGTCAGCATCGGTGGTGGAGCGCTGATCTCCGGCGTCGCCGTGGCGGTGCGCGCACTCCTCCCCGACGTGCGGGTGTGGGGTGTGGAGACCGCCGGTGCGGAGGCGATGTCGACGGCCCTGCGCGTCGGCGGCCCGGCACCGGTGGAGCTGAGCTCGATCGTGTCCACGCTCAGTGCCCCGTCGGTGTCGCAGCTGACCTACGACCACGTCCGCGAGCTGGTGCACGAGGTCCTGGTGGTCTCCGACGACGAGGCCGTCCGCGGCGCGGTGGAGCTCGCCGAGCACGGCAAGGTCTGGGGCGAGCCCGCCGCGGGCTGCCTGGTCCCGGCCGCACGCCGGGTGCTGGCCCAGGTCGACGGCGCCCGGCCGGCGCTGATCGTGTGCGGAGGCAACACCACCGTCGCCGAGGTGGCGCGGCTGGCCTCCTGACCCGGTGCAATCGGTGGAGCGGCGCAGCGGCGGCGGGCGGCGGACTATCCGGCCCTCCCCGAGGCGTTGTACCGGATGTGGATACCGACGTCGTGGTGATCGGAGCCGGGCAGGCCGGCCTGTCCGCCGCGAGCGGCCTGCGCCGCGGCGGGCTCGAGCCGGGGCCGGGCTTCGTCGTCCTGGACGGCGACGACGGTCCGGGCGGGGCGTGGCAGCACCGCTGGCCGACGCTGCGGGTCGACGACGCGCACCGGATCCACGATCTTCCCGGCCTGACCTTCTCCCCCGCCGATCCGCAGCGACCGGCGAACGAGGTCGTCCCGGAGTACTTCGCCGCCTACGAGGACGCGTTCGACCTGCGGGTCCGCCGACCGGTCCACGTCTCGGCCGTCCGTGACGACGCCGGAGACCTGCGCGTCGAGACCGACGCCGGGACCTGGACGGCCCGCGCTCTGATCAACGCCACCGGCACGTGGACGCGCCCGTTCGTCCCGCACTACCCGGGCGCCGCGACGTTCCGCGGTCGGCAGCTGCACGCCGCGGACTACCCCGGGCCGCAGGAGCTCGGGAAGTGGGTCGTGGTCGTCGGCGGTGGGACGACGGCGGTGCAGCTGCTGCTGGAGATCGCCCCGCACGCGTCGTCGACGACGTGGGTGACCCGACGCGAACCCCGGTTCCTCGACGGGCCGTTCGATGCCGAGCACGGACGGGCCGCGGTGGCCCGGGTCGAGGAACGGGTCCGTGCCGGGCTGGCGCCGCAGAGCGTCGTGAGCGTGACCGGTCTGGTCCGCACCGAGGCCGTCGCCGAGGGGTTGCGCAACGGTGTGCTGGATCGGCGCCCGATGTTCTCCACGATCACCCCGGACGGCGTGGCCTGGGCGGATGGAACTACCGAACGCGCCGACGTGATCCTCTGGGCCACGGGCTGGCGACCGGCCGTCGGACACCTGGCGCCACTGCGGCTGCGCGGGCCCGGTGGCGGGATCGCGCTGGAGGGCACCCGGGCCGTCGTCGACCCTCGAGTGCACCTGGTCGGCTACGGCCCGTCGGCCAGCACGATCGGCGCCAACCGGGCAGGACGGGCCGCGGCGCGGGAGGTCCTCGCGCGGCTGCGCGACCCGGTCGCGGCCTGACTCAACCCGAGCTCACCCGTTGTCGTCGCAGCAGCCGGTACTCGCGGATCACCAGCACGATGATCGCGACGTCGAGTGCGGCCAGGAACGGTAGCAGCACCGAGCCGGTCGTGAACGCCCGGTAGACCTCGTAGATCACGAACAGCCCGAGCACCACCGCCGCGACCGGGTAGGCCGGCAACCATTTGCGCAGCAGTGCCGCCACCAGCAGCAGCTTCACCACCCCGTGCAGGGCCAGGTAGACGATCGCGAACGTCCGGTTGCCGGAGGCGAACTCGGCGGTGCCGGACACGAAGTGCCGGGCCAGCGACCCGTCCGGCGGGCCGAGCAGGTCGCGGGCCAGGACGTCGGCGATCAGCCTGTTCACCAGGTCGCCGGAGATCAGCAGCAACGCGACCGCACCGATCAGCTCCGCGGCCCCGTCGATGCCCTTGACCAGCAACGCGACCTTGAACAACTGCTCGGTGCGCCGCGCCCCGCGGGTCCCCGGCGCGCTCACCGGGTGAGCCTCGGCTGCCCGCCCGCACGGCGAGCGGGGTGAGCGGGGCGGTCGTCGGTGGAGCGCACGCGGAACTCCCGGGTCGTGGTGCCCGGACGGCCGGAACCGGCTGCCCGTCGGCGGCCGACGGTACCCACGCCGTCGCGACTGCTACTGGCCCGGCGCACGACCCGGGCGTAATCTCATTAGCGATGCTCAACACATCTGCGGTGCCGCGCCCGACCCGCTACAAGTGGGTCGCCTTGTCGAACACGACCACAGGCGTGCTGATCGTGTCGATCAACATGTCGATCCTGCTGATCGCGCTGCCGGACATCTTCCGCGGCATCGGGATCGACCCGCTGGCCTCCGACAACATCGACTACCTGCTCTGGCTGATCATGGGCTACCTCGTGGTCACCGCGGTGCTGGTGGTCAGCTTCGGACGGCTCGGCGACATGTTCGGCCGGACGAAGATGTACAACCTGGGCTTCGCGGTGTTCACCGTGTTCTCGGTGCTGCTGGCCGCGACCTGGATGCAGGGTGACGCGGCCGCGATCTGGCTGATCGTGATGCGCGTGCTGCAGGGCGTCGGCGGGGCGCTGCTGCTGGCCAACTCCACGGCGATCCTCACCGACGCCTTCCCCACCCACCAGCGCGGCCTCGCCCTGGGTATCAACTCCGTGGCCGCGATCGCCGGGTCGTTCATGGGCCTGGTCGTGGGCGGTGTGCTGGCTCCGATCAGCTGGCACCTGGTGTTCCTGGTGTCGGTGCCGGTCGGGGTGTTCGGCACGGTCTGGGCCTACCTCAAGCTGCGCGACACCGGCGTCCGCAGGGCCGCCCGGATCGACTGGTGGGGCAACGCGACGTTCGCGGTCGGGCTGATCGCGGTGCTGATGGGCATCACCTACGGCATCCAGCCCTACGGGGGCGACGTGATGGGCTGGACCAGCCCGCTGGTCCTGTCGCTGATCATCGGTGGGATCGTGGTGCTCGGCGTGTTCGGCTGGATCGAGAAGCGGGTCCCGGACCCGATGTTCCACATCGACCTGTTCCGGATCCGGGCGTTCACCGCCGGGAACGTCGCGAGCCTGCTGGCCGCGCTCGGGCGCGGCGGGCTGCAGTTCATCCTGATCATCTGGCTGCAGGGCGTCTGGCTGCCCCAGCACGGCTACGCGTTCGAGGAGACGCCGCTGTGGGCCGGGATCTACATGGTGCCGCTGACGATCGGGTTCCTGATCGCCGGACCGGTGTCCGGGCTGCTGTCGGACCGCTACGGGGCGCGCGCGTTCGCGACGATCGGCATGGTGGTCGCGGCGGCGAGCTTCCTGGCGCTGCTACTGGTGCCGGTGGACTTCGACTACCGGGCGTTCGCCGCGATCCTGGCGGTGAACGGCCTGGCCATGGGCATGTTCAGCTCACCGAACCGGGCCGCGATCATGAACTCGCTGCCCGCGGACCAGCGGGGTGTGGGCTCCGGGATGACCGCGACGTTCCAGAACGCCGCGACGGTCCTCTCGATCGGGGTGTTCTTCTCGATGCTGATCCTGGGCCTGTCCACGTCGCTGCCGCAGACGATGTTCGACGGGCTCACCGCGCAGGGTGTGCCGGCTGCGGCCGCCGCGCAGGTGGCGGACCTGCCGCCGGTCGGGACGCTGTTCGCGGCGCTGCTGGGCTACAACCCGATCGCCTCGCTGCTCGGGCCGCAGGTGCTGGCCGGGCTCGGGCCGGCACAGGAACAGTTCCTCACCGGCCGTGAGTTCTTCCCGCAGCTGATCTCCGGCCCGTTCGCCGACGGCCTGACGTTCGCGCTCGGCTTCGCCGCGATCGCCTGCCTGATCGCCGCCGTCGCCTCCCTGCTGCGCGGAGGCAAGTACGAACACCATGACGCGCCGGCTCCCGACC
>JAKDNL010000548.1 GCA_030451825.1 Pseudonocardia sp.
TCGAGAACGCGCTGGTCACCGTCGGCGTCACCGAGCACTGAAGCCAGCGCTCCTCGGAGGTAGCCGGACAGGCTACGTTGGTGCGGCTCCGGCTCCGGCTCCGGCTCCGGCTCCACGGAAATTCATTCGCCAACCGTCTCGGTTCACGAATGAGATTCCGGAGAGGACACCCGGGAGAGCCTCTCGGTTCACGACCGCGAACAGGACCGCGGCGAACGGTTCCGATCCGCACTCGACCGGCGCCGCGCGTCCGCGGCCGTCCCGCGGATCGGGTGCCCGGGGTGAGCAGGCCTGCCGTCTGCAGCCGGTCGGCCAGCTCGGTGATCGCCGCACGCAGGACGGCGGCCAGTTCTTCCATGGCGACGAACCCGGCCTCACCCATCAAGTGGTCGCTCCGAAGGCGGCCAGGACCACACCGCCACCCACGCCGAGCAGCAGTGACAGCGCGGCGGCACCGAGCGCGGTTCCCCGCGCCCAGGGGCGGGCCGGGGTCACCGCCCCCTCGTGGCCGGGCTCCGGGTCGCGGAACGCGGGCGCGATCCAGCGCAGGTAGTAGAACAGCGACGCGACGCTGTTGACCACGGCGAGCACGACCAGCCAGGCCAGACCGCCGTCGACGCCCGCCGCGAACACGACGAGCTTGCCGAGGAACACCGCCGTCGGCGGCGTCCCGACCAGGCCGAGCAGGGCGACGGTGAGCGCCACCGCGAGCAGCGGGTCCCGGCGGACCAGCCCCCGGTGCCCGTCGAGCGTGCGTTCCCCGGTGGCCGCGGCGACGGCGAACGCCGCGACGTTGGTGACGGCGTAGGCGGCGAGGTAGAACAGCAGCGCCGGCTGGGCGAGCGGGGCCCTCCCTGCGACGGCGACCGCCATCAGCAGGTACCCGACCTGCGAGACCGTCGAGTAACCCAGCAGCCGCAGCACCGAGGTCTGAGCGAGCGCCGCGAGGTTCCCGAGCGTCATGCTGACCGCGGCCAGGATCGCGACGAGCAGCGGCCAGTCGACGACGTCGGCGGGGATCGCGGTGTCCAGCAGCCGGTAGGTGGCGACCAGCGCACCGATCTTCGGCAGCGTCGTGAGGGCGGCGGCGACCGCCGGCGGCGTGCCGTCGGCGACGTCGGGCACCCAGAAGTGGGCGGGGACCGCTCCGGCCTTGAACGCCAGCCCGACAAGGACGGCGACGACCCCGACCGCGGCGGCACCGCCCGGTCCGCGGGTGATCCCGTCGGCGACGGCGCCGTAATCGGTCGCGCCGGCCACGCCGAACAGCAGGGTCACCCCGGCCACCGTGGTCACGCCGGCGAGCGCACCGGCGAGGTAGTACTTCAGCGCCGCCTCGGGCGCGCTGCCCTGCTTCGCCCAGCCGGCCAGCGCGTAGAGCGGGACGCTCGCGAGCAGGAAGGCCGCGAACAGCAGGATCAGATCGCCCGCGCCGCCGAGCAGCATCGAGCCCAGCGCTCCGAGCTGGACGAGCACCACGAACTCGGTCTCGCGGCGGTGCCCGGCGACGGTGTCGCCGCACAGCGCGACCACCAGCAGCGTCGCGACCAGCACGATCGCCCGGGTCGCGTGCGTCGCGGTGTCGAGGACGTAGGTCCCGAACACCACCTCCGGCGGTCGGGTCGCGGCGACGGCGGTCGCCGCGAGGCCGACGACGCAGGCCAGCGCGGCCAGCCCCCGGATCGTCCACTGGCGCCGGCGCGGGGTCCAGGCACCGAGCAGCAGCCCGACGACCGCGCCGAGCAGCAGCGCGAGCTCGGGGATCAGGGTCGACGGGTCGCTGGGCATCATCATGTCCATGCGCTCACTCCCCTCTGCTCACCGGGCGACCAGGTCGTTGAGGGTGCGGGCGGCCGGCTCGATCACGTCGAGCACGACCCGCGGCAGCAGGCCGAGGACGGTGGCCAGGACCAGCAGCGCACCGATCGCCAGCAGCTCGCGGACGTCGAGGTCGGTGAACGGGCGCGGCGTGCCGGGGGCGTCCGGCACGCGGACGTCACCGGAGAGCATCCGGCCCATCGCGACCAGGAACAACGCCGCGGTGAGCAGCACGCCGGTGACCGCGACGACCGTCGCGATCGGCACGGCTCCCAGCGCGCCGGCGAAGATCTGGAACTCGGCGATGAACCCGGAGAACCCGGGCAGCCCGAGCGAGGCGAACGCGGCGACGGCGAACAGCCCGGCGAAGCGCGGTGTGCGGGTCGCGAGCCCGCCGTAGGCGCTCATGTCGTAGGTGTGCCCGCGGTCGTGCAGCGACCCGGCAAGCAGGAACAGCGCCGCGGTGATCAGCCCGTGGCTCACCATCTGGTAGGTCGCGCCCGAGGCGGCGAGCTGGCGGGCCTGCTCGTCGCCGCCGCCGACCATGCCCGCCGCGCCGAGCCCGAGCAGCACGTAGCCCATGTGGTTGACCGAGGTGTAGGCGATCATCCGCTTGAGGTCGGTCTGGGCCAGCGCGACCAGCGCCCCCCAGATCACCGAGATCACCCCGACCACGACGGCGACCAGCGCGAACTGCCGCCAGCTCGCGGGCAGCAGCGGCATCGCGACCCGCACGAAGCCGTAGGTGCCCATCTTCAGCAGGATCCCGGCCAGGATCGCCGACCCGGCCGCGGGTGCCTCGGTGTGCGCGGGCGGCAGCCACGTGTGGAACGGGAACAGCGGCGTCTTCACCGCCAGGCCGATCCCGATCACCAGCAGGGTCAGCGCGCCGTACACGCCACCGCCGGCGAGCGGGTTCTGCTCGGCCAGCGTCGGGATGTCGAAGGTGACCCGCGGCCCGGCGAGGGCGAGCAGGATGAACCCGAGCAGCAGCGCGAGCGAGCCCAGGAAGGTGTAGAGGAAGAACGTCAGCGCCGCCCGGCGGGCGGGCGCACCGGTCCCCCACCCGGCGATCACGAAGTACATGAACACGATCGACAGGTCGAAGAACAGGAAGAACAGGATCAGGTCGAGGGCGACGAACAATCCCGCGCTGACCGTCTGCAGGGCGAGGAAGAGGATCACGAAGCTCTTCGGCCGGTCGATCCCGCGCACCGTGTAGACCGCCGTCGCGGTGTACACGACCGCGGTCAGCGCGAGCAGCGGCAGCGAGAGCCCGTCCACGCCGAGGTGGTAGGAGATCCCCGCGCTGGGGATCCACGCGTACCGCTCGACGGAGCCGTACCCGGTCGCGGGCAGGCCCGCCCAGACCACGGCGACCAGTCCGAGCTGCGCCAGCCCGGTCGCGACCCAGGCGCCGGCGAACACCCGGGTACCCGATCGGGCCGGGAGCGCGGACAGCACCACCGCGACCAGCGCGGGCAGGAACACGATCAGCGAGAGCACCGGGTCACCTCACGACGATCACGACGACGGCCAGCGCCGCGAGCAGGGCGAACCCCACCGATGCCTGCGCGTAGTACTGGTGCAGCTGCCCGGTCTGCGGACGGCGGGCGACCCGGCCGAGCGCACGGGCGCCGTCGGCGATCCCGGCCACGGCTCGGTCGACGGCCCGCTCGCCGGCGGAGTCGGTGCGACGGGCCAGCGCCACCGCGCCGCGCGCGGCACCCGACGGCACGCGGGCGAGCCCGCGGTCGTCGAACCGGCCCAGGACCTCTGCCAGCGCCAGCACCGGCCGGACGACGGTGCGGTGCACGGCCTCCTCCAGGCCGAGCCATCGGACGAGCGGCCGCGGAGCGGGCAGCCGCTCGGCATACCGCCACGCGACGAGCAGGCCGAGCACGGCGAGCCCGGCGGACAGCACCAGCTCCCAGCCGTGCGGCGCCGGATCCGGACGCAGCGGTCCCGGCCCGAACGCCAGGAGACCGGCGGACGCGGTGGCGGCGGCGAGCACCACGACCGTCGCCACGGCCGGCCACGGAACCCGAACACCATCGTCCACGCCGTCCGGTCGCCACACGAACCACAGGGCACGCCCGGCGTAGAGCGCCGCCGTCCACCCGGCGGCCAGCCCGACCACGTACAACGCGGGCGAGGTGTCCAGCGCTGCGGCCAGCACCGCGTCCTTCCCGACCCACAGCCCGAACGGCGGCAGCCCGGCCAGGCTCAGCGCACCCAAGGTGAAGGCGACCCCGGCCACGGGGTGCCGGCGGGCGGCTCCGCGCAGCCCGCCGCTCAGGCTGCGGGTGCCGAGCGCGGCCAGCCACAGGCCGGCGACCAGGAACAGCAGGCTCTTCGCCGCGCCGTGCGCGACGGTCTGCAGCGCTCCGGCCTGGGTGGCCACGGTCCCGGCGGCCAGCACGATGAACCCGATCTGGGAGCAGGTGGAGGCGGCGAGCAGCTGTTTGAGGTCGTCCTGGACGGCGGCGACCAGGCCGAGCAGCAGCGCGGTCGCCACGCCGACCCACGCCACGAGCGGGGCCGCCCAGCCGGCGGCGTCCAGCGCCGGGGCGGTCCGCAGCAGCAGGTAGCCACCGGCCGCGACCATCGTCGCGGAGTGCAGCAACGCCGAGGTCGGGCTCGGTCCGCGCATCGCACCGGACAGCCAGAAGCTGAACGGCAGCTG
>JAKDNL010000549.1 GCA_030451825.1 Pseudonocardia sp.
TGGGAGCCGACCTGGGCGGGGACAGCCGGGCCGGGGGCGGCGAGCTGGGTGGGGACAGTCTGGCGGGAGGCGACCTGGGCGGGAACAGCCTGGCGGGGAGTGACCTGGCCGGAGACGACCCGGCGGGAGACGACCTGCCCGGAGCTGACGCGGCTGGAGCTGACGCGGCTGGAGCTGACACGGCTGGGGACGACCCGGCAGGGGACGGCGGCGGATCGGACCACACCGGTCGCGGCGTCTCCGGGGTCCTGGCGGAGTCCGCCCGGCGCGACCCGTGGGCGGCGCTGCTGCCGGGAACGCAGCTCGTCGTTCAGGAGCCCCGAGCAGCACGGCCTGTCAACGGTCATGACCACTCGGCTCCGGAGCTGCTCGCGGGCCGTACCGGCAACGGCACGGTGCCGCTCGACGCGGACGTACTCCTCGATCCGACGACGCCGACCGCGGGTCTCAACCGCAACGGCGGCGGCGACCAGGGCGCGGTGGCGGACGTCGCAGGCGAGTCGTACGACGGGCCGGTCGTGGACGGCGGCGACCACGTCGTGGTGCTCGATCTCCGGCAGGGTGATGGTCCGGTACTGCACCCGTCTGCAGCAGCGGTGTTGCACGACGTGGCGGAACGGGCGGGCCGGCTGGTCCTGGGGCACGGGGAGATCCGGCCACCGGAGGCGGTTCCCCACGACGGCGGTACCGGCGACGGCATCGGCGATGGCTATTGGGACGGCTCGGGGGACGGGTCGGGTGACGGCGCCGATCCGGGGCGTGTGGTAATCGTCCTGCCCGATGCCGACCGGGTGACGGCGATGCTGTGGGCGCAGTCGCTGGTCGGGTACGTCGCGGGACGGGTCGGCCGTAACGGGCTGCCCCGGGGGACGACGCTGCGATCGCGGGTGCACGGCACGGCAGGCCCCCTCGGAGACGGCCTGACCCGCGAGCTGGCCGGGCCGGATCGGCCCCGGGACGACGTCGCGCCCCCGTCGCGAAGGTCCTCCGATCGGGACTCGGACGTCGATGTCCTGGGGACCGGGCTCGACGCCTGGTCCGCGGCCGAACAGGCGGGCGGACCGGCTGCGGCGGAGGCCGATCCGTCGACGGCCGACGGGAACGGCAGCTCGCCGAATCCGGACGCCGGCTCGGGACGTCACGGTGGGCAGCTGCCGTGGTCTGTCGGACGAACGGTGCGGCCCGGATCGGGAGGACGACGGCGTCGGGCCTCGCCGACCGCCGCGCTCGCGCAGGACTCTCCCGGCACGGGTGACCGCCCTGTTCCCTCCCCGAACGGGAAGAACGGATCGGTGCCCGGTCCGAGCGAGGGCACCGGCGATGCGGCCGGAGACGTCACGGCGTCGGACGAGATCTCGGGTATCCCTGCGGTCGAGGCGGTCGAGGCGGTCGAGGCGGTCGAGGCGGTCGTTGACGAGGCGCCTGCCGGCGGCCCGGCCGACGATGGCCCTGCCGGTGGCTCGGCACACGATGGACCTGCCGGGAGCCCGGCCGACGATGCGCCTGCCGGGAGCCCGGTCGCCGACGGCCCTGGCCCGGACGAGGAACGGTCCGCCCGTGTCGCTCGGCATGCCGCACGGCGGCGCAGCCGTCCTGCGCAGGGTGCGGACCGCCCGTCCGGGGAGCCGGCCGGCACAGGCACAGGCACCGGCACAGGCGCCGGCGATGGCGATCGAGCCCGCACCGCCGATCCCACGAACATCCCGAACGATCTCGGGCTGGGAGATCTGCTGGCCGGGGCCATGGCCGCCTACCGCGACATCTGACGTCTCCGACGCATCGCCGAGCCACCGGGCGCACGGACCGACGAGCGGCTCCGTGGCGGACAGCGTGATCCGGACCGGCGTTAGGGTGGCCCGGTCAGTGCCCCACCGGTAGGACCGAGCCGAATGTGAGCAGCCGGATGCAGCAGTCCGCGGCCGACACGAACCCAGCCCAGGACGTCGGGGCGCGGAACGGCGGGGGAGGGGGCCTGCGCCGTCTCTACGCCAGGCACACCCCGGAGCTGGACCGTCGCGCCGGCGCCGACCCGGCGCTGCAGGACTTCGATGCGATCATCGCCTCGCACCGGGAGCTCGCCGCCCGCCGCGAGCCCGGCCGCGCCGTCGTCGCCGTGCGGGCGAGCGAGGGCTCCGGGGCGATCGTCGAGATCGTCACCGACGACATGCCGTTCCTGGTCGAGTCCGTGCTGGCCGGGATCGGCCGGGTGGGCGGGGCGGTTCACCGGGTCGTGCACCCGATCCTGGTCCTGCGCCGCGACGGGGCCGGAGAGCTGACCGAGATCGACACCGACGCCGATCCCGCCGCGGCCCCGGCCGGCTGCCTCGTCGAGTCCTGGATGCACCTCGACGTCGACGTGTCCGGCTCCACGACCCCGGATCTCGACGAGCTGCGCGCCGAGCTCGAACGCACCCTGCTCGACGTTCGCCGGGTCGTCGGCGACGGCGCGATGATGGTCGCCCGCGCCCGGGCCGTGGCCGACGACGCGGACGAGTCCGACGCGCGCCCGGCCGGCACCGCAGCACCGGCCGGCACCGCAGCACCGTCCGGAACAACAGCACCGTCCGGAACAACAGCACCGTCCGGCCCGGCGGCACCGGAAGACACGACAGCACCGTCCGGCCCGGCAGCAACGGAAGACACGGCAGCACCGTCCGGGCCCGGGTCGCTGCTACCGGGCGAGGTCTCGGAGCTGCTGGGCTGGCTGGTCGACGACCACTTCACGTTCATCGGCTACCGGCACTACTCCCGCGCCGGCGGCCGGCTGGAGCCGGAGACCGGGTCGGGGCTGGGGGTGCTGCGTCCGGACGACGCCGGGTCGCGGATCTTCCTGCCGGAGAACGGGCCAACCCCGCAGGACGAGCATGCTGCCACCCTGGTGATCACCCGGGCCAGCGAACCGAGCCGCGTCCTGCGCCCGGTGCACCCCTACTACCTGGGCGTGCGCACCCGCGACGCGGACGGTGCCGTCACCGGCGAGCACCGATTCCTGGGCATGCTGACCGTCCCGGCCCGCTTCGAGAGCGTGCTGGACATCCCGATCGTCTCCCGCAAGGTCCGGTCCGCGATCCGCCGCGCCGGGTTCCCGTCCGACTCCTACTCCGGGCAGCAGATGCTCGAGGTGTTCTCCGGGCTGCCGCGCGAGGAGCTGTTCTCCTCCTCCGAGCAGACGCTGCACGACACCGCGGTCGGCGTGCTCGCGGCCTCCGGGCGGCGGGCGGTGCGCGTGTTCGTGCACCCGGACCCGTACCGGCGGTTCCTGTCCTGCCTGGTCTACCTGCCGCGCGACCGCTACACCACGACCAGCCGCCTGGCCATGGCCGACGTGCTGCGCGAGCGCCTCGGCGGCTCCGACGTCACCTACACCGCCCAGGTCAGCGAGGCGAGCCTGGCCCTGGTGCACTTCACGGTCGCCACGGACCCGGCTGCGGACCCGGTCGACTACGACCTCGACGCCCTGCAGGACGAGATCACCGAGGCGTCCCGCACCTGGGACGACCGGCTCGTCTCCGCGCTCGGTGCGGCCGGGGCCCGCGCCACGGGCGTGCTCGCCGGGATCCCCGAGTCCTACAAGGCCGGGATCGCGCCGAACCGGGCCGTGGAGGACCTGCAGCGACTGCTCGCGCTGCCCGCCGACGGGTTCGACGTGCGGCTCTACCGCGGCGCGGAGGGCGACATCCGGTTCGCGCTCTACCTGGCCGACTCCCCGGTCACGCTGACCGCGGTGCTGCCGCTGCTGCAGCAGCTCGACGTCGAGGTGATCGACGAGCGCCCGGCCGAGTTCCTGCGCCCGGACGGGCGCCGCTGCTGGCTCTACGACTTCGGCCTGCGCGCCGGGGGAAAGCCCGAGGTCCCGCCGGAGGACGCCGGCTCCCGGTTCTGCGACGCCTTCTCCGCAGCCTGGAGCGGCGAGGCCGAGAGCGACCGGTTCTCCGCGCTGGTGCTGCGGGCCGGCCTGGCATGGCGCGAGGTCGCCGTGCTGCGCGCCTACAGCCGCTACACCCGTCAGCTCGGCGGGTTGTTCAGCCTGCAGTACACGGCGAACACCCTGGCCGCGCACCCGGACGTGGCCCGGGCGCTGATCGCGCTGTTCCGGTCCCGGTTCGACCCGACCGCCGGCGCCCGGGACGCGGCCGTCGCCGAGGCCCGGGAGAAGGCCACCGCGCTGATCGACGAGGTCACCGGCCTCGACGCGGACCGGATCCTGCGCGGCCTGCTGGCCCTGATCGAGGGCACGCTGCGCACCAACTGGTTCCGCGACCGGACGTTCTTCTCGTTCAAGCTCGACACGTCCACGATCCCGGACGTGCCCGCGCCGCGGCCGCGGTTCGAGATCTTCGTCTACGCGCCGCGGATCGAGGGCGTGCACCTGCGGTTCGGGCCGGTCGCGCGCGGCGGTCTGCGCTTCTCCGACCGCCAGCAGGACTACCGCACCGAGGTCCTCGGCCTGGTCAAGGCGCAGGCGGTGAAGAACGCGGTGATCGTGCCGGTCGGGGCGAAGG
>JAKDNL010000060.1 GCA_030451825.1 Pseudonocardia sp.
CAGAGCAGCGGTCTCCAAAACCGCAGGTTGCAGGTTCAAGTCCTGTCACCCCTGCCACTGCGCGGCAACAGCTGGGACACCAGAGGTAACAGCACGACACGGTGAGCAGGGTACGGGCGAGACGACGTGAACCGAGGGCGGGCGCCCGGCGCCCGTGATCGGGTGAGAGGCGAAACGTGAGCGACGAGCGCGATTCGGAGCGGTCGGGGCAGGAACGCCCGAGCACCGCGGCCGACCGTCGTGGGCGGCGGTCCGCAGCGTCGTCCGACGGCGGCTCCGTCACTCCGGGCAAGGGACGGGCCACCCCGTCCCGCGGCGCCACGGCGACCGCGGAGAAGGGGTCGCTGTTCGCCCGCCTGGCGCGGTTCCTGCGCGAGGTCGTCGCCGAGCTGCGCAAGGTCATCTGGCCGACGCGCTCGCAGATGGTGACCTACACGATCGTCGTGCTGGTCTTCGTGTCGTTCATGATCGCGCTGGTGTTCGCGCTGGACAGTCTGTTCGCGGAGGGCGTCGCGCTGCTGTTCGGTAACTAGCCGGCAGACGCGGACCGGAGCGACCGGTGACGAGCACGACACCGACGAAGGAAGCGAGAAGTACGTGACCTCCCCAGACGGCGGCCCCGGGCTGACCGACACCGACCGCGAGGTCGACGTCGACGCCGACCGCGACGTCGACGCCGCGAACGAAGCGGCGATCGACGCCACACCTTCGAACGGCACGGTCGCGAGCGAGCCCGGCGACCTTCCCGAGCAGTCCGTCCAGGACGCCGACGTGGAGGCCGCGCACGGCGAGGACGCGGTGTCCGACGAGTACACCGATGCCGACGACCAGGAGACCCCGGGCGCGGCGGCGGAGACGCTGACCGAGGTGTCCGACTCCGACGCGAGCGAGTCCGGCGATGCCGAGGACTCCGAGACCGACACGGCCGATGCCGAGGGCGCCGTGGCCGAGGCCGACCCGGCCGACGCGGAGCCGGAGGAGGAGATCGACCCGGTCGAGGAGATGCGCACCGCACTGCGGCGCGCTCCCGGCGACTGGTACGTCGTGCACTCCTACGCCGGCTACGAGAACAAGGTGAAGTCCAACCTCGAGACCCGGGCCCAGACCCTGGACGTCGAGGAGTTCATCTTCCAGGTCGAGGTGCCCACCGAAGAGGTCACCGAGATCAAGAACGGCCAGCGCAAGCGGGTGCAGCGCAAGGTGCTGCCCGGCTACATCCTGGTCCGGATGGAACTCAACGACCAGTCCTGGGGCGCGGTGCGCAACACCCCCGGTGTCACCGGTTTCGTCGGTGCCACCTCGAAGCCGTCGCCACTGACCCTCAACGAGGTCCTCAAGTTCCTGCTGCCGAAGGTCGAGGCGCCGAAGAAGGACGCCGAGACCGGTCGCAGCGGTGCGGCGGCGTCGTCCGGCGGCGGCACCACGACGGTCGAGGTCGACTTCGAGGTCGGCGAGTCGGTCACCGTCATGGACGGGCCGTTCGCGACCCTCCCGGCGACGATCAACGAGGTCAACCTCGACGCCCAGAAGCTCAAGGTGCTGGTCTCGATCTTCGGTCGGGAGACGCCCGTCGAGCTGGGGTTCAACCAGGTCTCCAAGATCTAGGTCTCCCCTCCGAAGAAGTCACGGCCGTGGCAGGCAGGCTGCGGCGTGCACGTCAAAAGATCACGAGGAAACACGAGATGCCACCCAAGAAGCGGAAGCTCTCCGCGATCATCAAGCTCCAGATCTCGGCCGGTGCGGCCACCCCCGCGCCGCCGGTCGGCCCCGCGCTCGGTCAGCACGGCGTCAACATCATGGAGTTCTGCAAGGCTTACAACGCGGCGACCGAGGCCCAGCGCGGCGACGTCGTGCCGGTCGAGATCTCGGTGTTCGAGGACCGCTCGTTCACGTTCGAGCTCAAGACCCCGCCCGCGGCCAAGCTGCTGCTCAAGGCGGCCGGCGTGCAGAAGGGCTCCGGCGAGCCGCACAAGACCAAGGTCGCCTCGGTGACCATGGCCCAGGTGCGCGAGATCGCCGAGTCCAAGATGCGCGATCTGAACGCGCACAATGTCGACCAGGCCGCGAAGATCATCGCCGGGACCGCCCGGTCGATGGGCATCACGGTGGACGGCTGAGCGGTAACCACAGACACACAGTGAGCGTGGGAGAGCCGGGCGCGGCTCGAACCACGACCTGACCTTCGGGCCCGTGAGTGGCCCAGAGAACGAGGACAGACATGGCACAGCGCAGCAAGGCCTATCGCGAGGCCGCCGCGAAGATCGACGCGGACGAGCTCTACAGCCCCCTCCAGGCGGCCACCCTGGCCAAGGAGACCTCCAGCAAGAACACCGACTCCACCGTCGAGGTGGCGATGCGCCTGGGCGTCGACCCGCGCCGCGCGGACCAGATGGTCCGCGGCACCGTGAACCTGCCGCACGGTACCGGCAAGACCGCCAAGGTGATCGTCTTCGCCACCGGGGACAAGGCCGCAGAGGCCGAGGCCGCCGGGGCGGACACCGTGGGCGCCGAGGACCTGATCGAGCGCATCCAGGGTGGATGGCTCGACTTCGACGCCGCGGTCGCCACCCCGGACCAGATGGCCAAGGTCGGCCGGATCGCCCGCATCCTCGGCCCGCGTGGCCTGATGCCGAATCCGAAGACCGGAACCGTGACGCCCGACGTCACGAAGGCGATCAACGAGATCAAGGGCGGCAAGGTCAACTTCCGGGTGGACAAGCAGGCCAACCTGCACATGATGATCGGGAAGGCCTCGTTCGACACCGAGAAGCTGGTCGAGAACTACGGCGCCGCGCTGGACGAGATCCTGCGGCTCAAGCCGTCGGCCGCCAAGGGTCGCTACGTCAAGAAGGTCACCGTGTCGACGACCACCGGACCCGGCATCCCGGTGGACCCGAACCGCACGCGCAACCTGCTGGTGGACGAGCCGACGGACTGACCGGCCCCGGCACGCGCCACGAAGCCCCCGTCACCTCGGTGACGGGGGCTTCCTCGTACCTGTGAGTGGTTATCGTCGCCAGGACAGCGATAACCACTCACGGGTCGGTTCAGGCCCAGTCGGCCAGGACCGAGTCGACGTCCTCCGGTCCGGTCCCGCGACCGGCGACCTCGGTGCCGGTGCGGGAGAACCGTGGCGCCGGCGCGGCCTGCGGGACCCCGTCCGAGGTGACGATCGTGGACCGTGCGGCCAGGTGCGGGTGCGCGGCGACCTCGCCGAATGCCAGCACCGGGGTCACGCAGGCGTCGGTACCGGCGAACTGCTCGGCCCACTCGTCGCGCGAGCGGGTGGCGAAGACGTCGGCGAAGCGTTTCGAGGTCTCGGCCCAGCGGCTCGGGTCGAACTGCTCGGGCAGGTCGGCCGGGTCGATCCCGAGGCCGGCCAGGAGCTGCGCGTAGAACTGCGGCTCGATCGCCCCGACGGCCACGTGCCGCCCGTCCGAGCAGGTGTAGGTGTCGTAGAACGGCGCGTGCCCGTCGAGCAGGTTGGTGTCGCGCTCGTCGTTCCAGCGTCCCTGGCCCAGCAGGCCCCACACCATCTGCACGAGGATGCTCGAGCCGTCGACCATGGCCGCGTCCACGACCTGGCCCTGTCCGGAGCGCTCCGCTTCCCACAGCGCGGAGACGACGCCGATCACCAGCAGCATCGAGCCGCCGCCGAAGTCCCCGACCAGGTTCAGCGGCGGGACCGGGCGCTCACCGGCGCGGCCGATCGCATGCAGCGCGCCGGTGAGGGAGATGTAGTTGATGTCGTGCCCGGCCCGGGAGGCCATCGGCCCCTCCTGGCCCCACCCGGTCATCCGGCCGTAGACCAGCTTCGGGTTGCGGGCGTGACAGTCCGCCGGGCCGACCCCGAGACGTTCGGTGACGCCCGGGCGGTAGCCCTCGAGCAGCACGTCGGCATGCTCGGCCAGGCGCAGCACGGTCTCCTGGCCCACCGGGTCCTTCAGGTCGGCGGTGACCGTCCGGCGTCCCCGCAGTGTCGGGTCCGCGACGTCGTCGGATCCGAGCTGTAGACCCCCGGAGGGGCGGTCGACGCGCACGACGTCGGCGCCCAGGTCTCCGAGGATCATCGCGGCGTGTGGCCCCGGGCCGATCCCGGCCAGCTCCAGCACCCGTAGGCCGGCAAGCGGCCCGTTCCCTCTGCTCACGCGACAACAGCTCCTTCGTCTCGTCTGGTCCGTCGGCGACCTTACGACGGCACGGGGCGGGACCTCCGCGATCGGGTGCTTACGCGCGCAGGAGGTCCTCGCGCCCGTTGCGCTCCAGGCTCTCCTGGTACGGGCCGAACAACTGCTTGGCCAGCGGCAGCACCTTCAGCAGCTTGGCCACCGGCCCCTTCGCCCGAACGTCGCCCTTGGCCAGTGCCACCGGCAGCACGACCTTGCCGAGCCAGAAACGGTTGCCGGTGTCGGCCGTCATGAACAGCTCGACGTTCGGGTCCGGCCCCGCGCCGGCGCCGGTGTGCAGCTCCGAGTTCGGCATGTCCACGGTGATCACCGCGTCCGGTTCGGTATAGACGATCCGCAGGACCACACCGGACGGCTTGAGCTTCCCGACCAGCGCCTCGTCCTGCAGACCCATCCGGAAGACCCCGCCGAGATACTCGTAGACCTCGGCCTCGTCGGTGAACAGTGCCATCGTTGCTGCCTCCCGCTGCGCCAGCGCCCGCGCTCGTCCCACGCTCGGCGGGCGGCCCACGCCGGCCGCCCACCGAGGAGGGAGTCTGCCGGGCACACGCCCGCCTGCGCAGTCCACGGCCGGGCCCCCCCTGGCCCGCCCGGGCCGGTCACCCGGACCTACTCGGGATCGAGCAGCCCGCACCGCCCGGCGAGGGCGGCGGCCTCGATCCGGTTCGCCGCGCCCAGCTTGTGCAGCAGCGAGGCGATCATCCGCTTCGCGGTGCGCTCGCTGACCAGCATCGGGCGGGCGATCTCGGAGGTCTCCATGCCCCTGGCCAGCAGTGTCCAGAGCTCGACGTCGCGCTCGGAGAGCCGGTCCAGCAGCCCGTCGCCCGTCCGGTCCGCAGCGGCCAGCAGCGCGTCGAGCAGCTCCGCGCGCAGCACCCGGACCCCGGCCGAGATCGCCAGCAGCGGCGCGACGAGCACCTCGGGGTCGGCGGACTTGCCCAGGTAGCCGTGCGCGCCGGCCCGCAACGCGGCCGCGGCCAGCTCCAGGTCCTCGGTCCCGGACAGCGCCAGCACCCGGGTCGCCGGGTAGGCGGCGCGGATCCGGCGGATCGTCTCCACCCCGCCCAGCGGGGGTAGTGCCAGGTCGACGATCGCGATGTCCGCCCGGTGGCGCCCGACCAGCGCGACCGCCTCCTCGCCGGTGGTGACCGATTCGGCCACCCGGAACGTGTCCCCGGCGCGGGACTCCAGCAGCAGGGCCAGGCCCTGCGAGAACAGGGCGTGGTCGTCGACGATGACGACGACGTGCTGATCGTCCGACACGGGGATGAGCCTAGTGTGACGCCGCACCACCCACTTCAGCAGCGGGGAGCGCCAGTGACTGACGGTGCCGAGACCGGCGACTGTGCAGATGCTCGTTCCGCTGGCGCTCCTCTCGTCAGCCCCGACGAGTGGCCCGAGCGCACCTCGGAGGAGCGCACGGCCGTCGTCGTCCGACTGTGCGTCGTCGCGGCCGCGATCGCGCTGCTCGCGGCCGACCCGGTGCTGGCCGGGGGCCGGCTGGGTGCCGCCACGGCTCTGGTGGCGGCCGGCCTGGTCTACGCGCTGGTACTGGGTGCGTGCGCGCTGGCCTGCCGTCGGGTGCCGGTACCGCCCGCGCTGCTGACCGGGGTGGACGGGCTACTGGCCCTGTGCGCGTGCGGGCTGACCGGCGGGGTGGACAGCCTGATGATCGCGGCCCTGCCGCTGGTGGTGATCGCGGCGTCGCTGCGCACCGGGCCGGTCGTCGGACGTCTGGCCGCGGCGGCGGTCGGGGTCGGGTTCACCGTCTCCGCGCTGCTCGGCTCCGACCCGGCCGTGTCGATCGCGCGCCGGCTGCTCACCGGCCTCTGGTGGACCGGGTTCCTGGTCGCGACCGCGGTGCTGGTCGGGGTGCTGGTGCGGCTGCTGGAACGCCAGCTGCGGGCCACCGCGGTATCGCGGGCCCGCGCCGACACCGAGCACGAGCGCTACCTGAGCGAGCGGGCGCTTCGGGACCGTCTGGTCTCCGAGGGCCAGGCCCGGCTGGACGGCGCGCGGGTGGTGCTGCACGAGTTCCGCACCCCGGTCGCCTCGCTGACCGCGCTCTCCTCGGACCTCGCCGCCGAGCGGCTCTCCCCCGAGGCCCGGCGCACCGCGACCCGGCTGCTCGCCGACCACGCCGTGCACCTGCACGACATGCTCGACGGGTTGGCAGACCTGGCGGTCTCCGATGGCAGCCCGCTCGGCCGGGTCCGTCCGCGCCGGGTCGTGCTCGCCGAGCTGGCGGCGGGGGTGCTCGACGCCGCCGCGGTCGCCGAGCACCGGCGCCGCGCCGTCGTCGACCCGCCGGAGGCCGCCGTGCGCTGCGACCCGCAGCGCCTGCGCCGGTTGCTGACGAACCTGGCCGAGAACGCGGCCCGGCACAGCGGCGACGAGCCGGTGGAGCTGGACCTGCGCCACGTCGACGGCGTGCTGGTCGCGGACGTCCGCGACCGCGGCCCGGGCCTGCCCGACGGCCAGCAGGGCGTCGTCACGGCGAAGGGCGTCGCCCTCGGCGAGCGGCGCGGCACCGCGGGCCTGGGCCTGTGGATCGCCGAGGCCCTGGCCACCGCGATGGACGGCGAGCTGAGCCTGCTACCCCGTGACGGCGGTGGTCTGACCGCGCGCCTGCAGCTGCCGCTCCCGCCGGGATGATCCGTGGCACCCGGGGGCCAGTACAGGCTCGGGTGACCCGATGTGGCGTGCCGGGCGAACGGCAATGCTCGGTCGCATGCGGACGACTGCGGCAGTGCTCTGGGAACCCGGCGGCAAGTGGGAGGTCGAGGAGGTCGAGCTCGACGGTCCGCAGGCCGGGGAGGTTCTCGTCGAGCTGACGGCATCGGGGCTGTGCCATTCCGACGAGCACATGGTGACCGGGGACCTGCCGGTCGCGTACCCGATGGTCGGCGGCCACGAGGGGGCCGGGCGGGTCACCGAGATCGGCCCGGGCGTGACCGAGGTGGCCGTCGGCGACCCGGTCGTGATGACGTTCCTGCCCAGCTGCGGGCGGTGCCCGTACTGCGCCCGGGGGTGGCCGAGCCTGTGCAACGACGGCGCGGGCGCCACCCTGGGCCCGCAGCTCGACGGCACCTACCGGTTCCACGCGCGGGGGCCGGGAGGGCACGACACAGACGTCGGCCAGATGTGCCTGCTCGGCACGTTCGCCCGGCACACCGTCGTCCCGGTGAAGTCCGTCGTGAAGATCGACGAGGGCTTCCCGCTGGACCTGGCCGCGCTCGTCGGCTGTGGGGTGACGACCGGGTTCGGCTCGGCCGTGCGCAGCGCCGACCTGCGCGCCGGGGACTCGGCCGTGGTGATCGGCGTCGGCGGGATCGGCGCGAACGCGGTACAGGGCGCCCGGGTCGCCGGCTGCCGCTACGTCGTGGCCGTCGACCCGGTGGAGTTCAAGCGCGAGCAGGCGCTGACCCTGGGCGCCACGCACACCGCCGCGAGCATCGACGAGGCCTGGGAGGTCGTCAGCGAGCTGACCCGCGGGCAGCTCGCGGACGCCGCGATCCTGTGCACCGGCGTCGCGGAGGGGGCCGACCTGCAGCCGGCGCTGCAGCTGGTCGGCAAGCACGGCCGGGTCGTTGTCACCGCGCTCGGGCACGCCGAGGAGGACACGGCGTCGCTGTCGCTGCTGGAGCTCACGCTCTACGAGAAGCAGATCCGCGGGGCGCTGTTCGGCAGCTCGGCGGCCCAGCACGACGTCCCGCGGCTGTTGGAGATGCACAACCTGGGCCAGCTCAAGCTCCGCGAGCTGATCACCAAGGAGTACACACTCGAACAGGTGAACACCGGTTACGAGGACATGCGCGCGGGGCGCAACATCCGGGGCCTGATCCGGTACTAGCAACCACCACCACCGACGGCAAAGGGGCCAGAACGTGACGGCGACGAAGCGGACGATCGAGCACGGCAAGCGGAACGGGTTCGCGAGCCTGTCCGGGGGCGGGCTGAAGCAGGACTCGTTCCCGCTGCGGTTGTTCTCCAAGGGCAACGCGAAACACTGGAACCCCGCCGACATCGACTTCACCCAGGACGCGGCCGACTTCGCCGCGATGACCGACGACGAGCGCTGGCAGACCTGCGCGCTGGCCGCACAGTTCCTGGCGGGCGAGGAGTCGGTGACCCAGGACCTGCAGCCGTTCGTGGCCGCGATGGCCGCGGAGGGCCGCTTCGCCGACGAGATGTACCTGACCCAGTTCGTGTTCGAGGAGGCCAAGCACACCCAGGCCTTCCGGCTCTGGTTCGACGCCGTCGGCATGACCTCGGACCTGCACGCCTACATCGAGCACAACGACCACTACATGGAGATCTTCACCAGGGCGCTGCCGGAGAGCCTCTACGCGCTCGGCGCCGACCCGTCGCCGCGCAACCAGGTCCGCGCCTCGGTGACCTACAACCACATCGTCGAGGGCACGCTCGCGCTGACCGGCTACTTCGCCTGGCACAAGATCTGCGCCGAGCGCGGGATCCTGCCCGGGATGCAGAAGGTCATCAAGCACATCGGTGACGACGAGCGCCGCCACATGGCCTGGGGCACGTTCACCTGCCGCCGCCACGTCGCCGCCGACGACAGCCTCTACGACGTCGTCGACGAGCGGATGCAGGAGCTGATGGTGCCGGCGATGGGTGTCGTCACCGGCACCGTGGACCGGTTCCCGGAGGGACAGGTCCCGTTCGACATCGACATCAACGAGCTGGCCGAGTACGCGATGGACAAGCTCGGCCGCCGTCTCGGCGCGATCGAGTCCGCGCGCGGCGCGGACCTGTTCGTGATCGACGTCGACGCGGAGCCCGAGCAGCTCGAGGAGCAGTTCCACGCCGAGGACCAGCGCGAGCTGGTCGCCGCGGCGGGCTGAGGGATGAGACGACGATCGGCGCGCCCCGGGCATCGGTGACGTGGGGCGCGCCGCCGGTCAGCAGGCCTCGGCCGTCCACATCGAGTCGAAGCCGAGCTCCTCGGCCGTGGCGATCTGCTCCTCGGTGCCCGGGGGCGGGCCGGCGCCCCAGTAGCCCAGGGCCAGCCCGAGCTTCACGAGCTCCTCCCCGGGACGGTCACCGGGAGCCGCTTGATGCCGTTGATGAAGTTCCCGGCCAGCCACTCCGGCTCGCCGACCTGCAGGTCCGGGACCCGGGTGAGCAGCTCCCCGAACAACGACCGCAGCTGCATCCTGGCCAGGTGGCTGCCGAGGCAGAAGTGCGGGCCGCCGCCGCCGAAGCCGATCTGCGGGTTCGGGTCCCGGGTGATGTCGACGACGTCGGGGTCGTCGAACACGTCGGGGTCCCGGTTGCCGGAGTGGTAGAACATCACGACCTTCTCGCCCTCAGCGATCTTCTGGCCGCGGATCTCGCCGTCGCGGCGCGCGGTGCGCCGGAACGTCAGCACCGGGCTGGCCCACCGGACGAACTCCTCGATCGCGCCGCCGATCCGGCCCTCGAAGTCCTCGACGAGCATGCGTTTCTGCTCGGGGTTGCGGTCCAGGGCGAGGATCGCGTGGCTGGAGGTCTGGCGGGTGGTGTCGTTGCCGGCCACGCAGAGCAGCACGAAGAACGCGGCGATCTCCTCGTCGGTGAGCGCGACGCCTTCCACCTCGGCCTGCACCAGGGCCGTCATCAGGTCGTCGGCCGGCTCCTCGCGGCGCGCGGCGGAGAGCTCGAACGAGGCGGTGTGCAGCGTCATCAGGGCGCTGAGCAGGACGCCCATCGCGTCGCCGTCGCCGACGTAGTCCGGGTCGTTCCAGGCGACCATGGCGTTGGCCGCGTCGGCGACCTCCTGGCGCTTCTGCAGGGGGATGCCGATCATCTGCGAGACCGTCCACATCGGCAGCCGTGCGGAGACCGCGGTGACGAAGTCGGTCTCGCCGGGCGTCGCCAGCAGGTCGTCGACGATGATGCGGGCCTGCTCGCGGATCTGCTCCTCGATCTGCTTGACGCGCTTCGGGGTGAACACCGAGGCGATCACCCGGCGCGACTTGTTGTGCCGCGGGGCGTCCATCGCGAGGATCGAGTGCGCCGCCTCCAGAACGTCCTCGGGCACGTCCTCGAGCATCACGCCGCCGTACTCCTGCCCGGAGCCGAACGTCTCGGCGTCGCGGCTCACGGCCACGATGTCGTCGTGCTTGACGATCGCCCAGAACCCGGGGTCGTCCGGGTTCGGCAGCAGCTCGGTCTCGGCCGGGCGGTGCCAGGACAGCGGGCGGTCCCGGCGCAGCTCGGCGAAGGAGCGCTCGCGCTCGTCGGGCGGCAGCGCCCAGAACGAGAGGCTGGAGATGTCGATCGGGTCGTGCGTGCGCTCCTCGGCGATGCTCATGCCGCCTCCGCGGAAAGAAGTACGTCGGCGGTGCTCATGCCGCCTCCGCGGAAAGAAGTACGTCGGCGGTGCTCATGCCGCCTCCGCGGAAAGAAGTACGTCGGCGGTGCTCATGCGACGACCAGGTCGTCGCGGCCGTCGGCCTTGAGCTTCTCGATGTAGACCGGGTACAGGCGCTTCGACAGCGGGGCGAGCTGGAGCAGCTTGGCGACCGTGCCGTCGACCTTCACCTTGCCCTTGGCCATGGCGAACGTCAGGTTGACCTTGCCCTGCCAGTAGGCGTTGGCGGTCTCGGTGGACATCGTCATCGTGGCCGCGGCCTCGGGCGCGCCCGGGTCGGACCCCTTCCAGACCGTCCCGCCGGCCAGGTCGATGACCAGCGCGCTGTCCGGCTCGGTGCACTGCTGGCGCAGCACCAGACCGGTCGCCCTGAGCTTCGGTTCCAGCTCCGGATCCGCCAGCGCGGTCTCGAAGATGCCGCCGATGTAGCGGTACAGCTCGTCCTCGTCGGAGAACCCGGCCACGTCACCCTCCACCTTGATCGATGCGTGCTTGCGTCCGGAACGTAACATAAACTACGTTACTGGCACCAGAGAAGAAGAGTGGTGGGAGTGTCCATGAGATCCGGCCGTCAGGTCGCTGCCGAGCAGTACTTCGACGCGGCGATGGCGATCCTCGCGCGTGACGGGGCGGCCGGGCTGAAGATCGGTCCGCTGTGCCGCGCCCTCGGCGTGACCAGCGGTTCCTTCTATCACCACTTCGGTGGTTGGGCCGGATTCGTGCGTGCCCTGCTGCAGTACTGGGAGGCCGAGCAGACCTCCCGGGTGGTGGCGATGGCGCGGGCCACGACAGACCCGGTCGAGCGGATCGAGGTGCTCAAGCGGCTGACCGTGGAGCTCCCGCACGACGCCGAGGCCGCCCTGAGGGCCTGGTCCTCGATGGACCCCGAGGTCGCGCGCTCCCAGCGCCGGGTCGACGCCCAGCGGCGGATCGCGGTGGAGCAGATCCTCGTGGCCGTCGTCCCGGACCACGACGTCGCGGCCCGGCTCGCGATCCTCGGCCTGTCGATCCTCGCCGGGTTCCAGCAGACCTGCGCCCCGCGTGATCCGGCGCTGCTGCGGGAGCTCCTCGGCGACTACCAGGTGCTGATCATGCAGCACTCCGCGGCGGGACTGTCCGGATCGGCGTGATGCCTCCGATCGGGTGGTTCGGCTGCGGGCCATGACCATAACGTAGATTACGGTATTGTATCGGCTGCACTCTTTTGCGTACCTGGAAGTAACCGAAGCGCGGCCCGGTCGTTGATCGGGTCAGCACCGGTCGGACGACGGCGGGCCGACGGCCCGGGCGGGACTCCGGTCAGGCGGTGCGCGGACTTCGGAGCAGGCGCAAGGAGGCGGCGGGTGACCGGTGTCGAGGTGAAGGTCGAGGGACTGTCGAAGTCCTTCGGGCGGGCCAACATCTGGTCCGACGTGAGCCTGACGCTGCCCCCGGGTGAGGTGTCGGTGTTGCTCGGCCCGTCGGGTACGGGCAAGTCGGTGTTCCTCAAGACCCTGATCGGGCTGCTCAAGCCGGAGAAGGGTTCGATCGTCATTCACGACACGGACCTGGTGCAGTGTTCGGAGTCGCGGCTCTACGAGCTGCGCAAGTTGTTCGGGGTGTTGTTCCAGGACGGTGCGCTGTTCGGGTCGATGAACCTCTACGACAACATCGCCTTCCCGCTGCGCGAGCACACCAAGCAGTCGGAGCCCGCGATCCGCGACATCGTGATGGAGAAGATGGAGCTCGTCGGGCTCGCGGGCGACGAGGGAAAGCTGCCCGGCGAGATCTCCGGCGGGATGCGCAAGCGCGCGGGTCTGGCCCGGGCGCTGGTGCTGGATCCGGAGATCATCCTGTTCGACGAGCCGGACTCGGGCCTGGACCCGGTGCGCACGGCGTACCTGAACCAGTTGATCATCGACCTGAACGCGCAGACGGACTCGACGTTCCTGATCGTCACTCACGACATCAACACCGCGCAGACGATCCCGGACAACATCGGGATGCTCTACCGCAAGCACCTGGCCATGTTCGGTCCCCGCGAGGTGCTGCTGACCAGCGACGACCCGGTCGTCTCGCAGTTTCTCAACGGCCGCCGGCAGGGCCCGATCGGCATGTCCGAGGAGAAGGACACCGCACAGGCCGAGCGGGAGATGGCCGAGGCCGGCGATCTGGCCGGTCTGCCGCCGTTGAAGCCGCAGCTCGAGGCGTCGCCCGGGATGCCGGACCGGGCCGCGGTGCACCGCCGCCGGGAACGGGTCGACGCGATGATGCACGAGCTGCCCCAGGCCGCGCAGGACGCGATCCGCCGCTCCTACGCCGACGAGGGTGACAGTGGCGGCTCCGCGTGGGCGGGACCGGGGGACCGCGAGCGCGAGCAGGTCACCGTCGGTGCCGGTGCCGGTGCCGCGCCCGGCCTGGAGGCGTCCGAACAGACCCGGGTCGTGCCATCGGCGCCCGCGCCCACCGAGGCGCCCACCGAGACGGTCGCAGCCCGGCCGGGCTCGGACGAACGACCCACCGACGTGCACCCGCGGATCACCGACGACGCGGCGACCGGGCCCGCCCGCGACGGGCCCGCCCGCGACGGGCCCGCCCGCGACGAGAAGGCCCGGCAGGGCGGGGGCCGGCACTCCTTCCGGCTCTTCGGCGGTCGTAAGGGGCCGGACTCGTGACCTCTCCCAGCCCGATCGCCCGGGCGCTGACCCCGGTCGGCAGGCTCTTCGGCCTCGGGGCCGACATCATCCGGCAGGCGTTCCGGCCGCCGTTCCAGCTGCGCGAGTACATCGAGCAGACCTGGTTCGTCACCAAGGTCTCGGCGCTGCCGACCGCGCTGTTCACGATCCCGTTCGGCGCGACGATCGCCCTGCTTCTCGGTGAGCTCACCCGGCAGTTCGGCGCTCAGTCGCAGACCGGCGCCGGCTCGGTGCTCGCGATCGTGCAGCAGGCCGCGCCGATCGTCACCGCGCTGCTGATCTCCGGTGCGGGCGGCAGCGCCGTCTGCGCCGACCTCGGTGCGCGGACGATCCGCGAGGAGATCTCGGCCATGGAGGTGCTCGGCATCTCGCCGATCCAGCGCCTCGTCGTGCCGCGGGTACTGGCCATGGCCACCACCGCCGTCGTGCTCAACGGGCTGGCCACGGTCGTCGGTGTGGCCGGCGGCTACTTCTTCAACGTGATCATCCAGGGTGGGACGCCGGGCGCCTACATCGCCAGCTTCTCCTCCATCGCCCAGGTCTCGGACATCTACGTCAGCGAGATCAAGGCCGCCCTGTTCGGCTTCACCGCCGGCATCGTCGCGGCCTACCGCGGGCTCAACCCCCCGCCCGGCGCCAAGGGGGTGGGCGACGCGGTGAACCAGTCCGTCGTCATCTCCTTCGTCCTCGTGTTCATGCTCAACCTGGTGCTGACCGCTCTGTACCTCGAGCTCGTGCCGCCGAAGGGGCTGTAGACCAGTGGCCATCTCGTCCTCGCCCCTGGGCGCGCGCGTACGGCGCGGGCTGCAGGCGCCGCTCGACCAGCTCGAGGAACTCGGCGACCAGCTCTCGCTCTACATCCGCTCGATCCTGTGGATCCCGCGCACGCTCACCCGCTACGGCAAGGAGGTGGCGCGGCTGCTGGCCGAGGTCTCCTTCGGGTCCGGCGCGTTGATCGTCATCCTCGGCACCGCGGGCGTGATGGCCTCGCTGTCGCTGTTCGTCGGGTCGTTGGTCGGCCTGCAGGGCTTCCGTGCGCTGGACTCGCTCGGCGTCGAGGCCTTCACCGGCTTCATCACCGCCTACTTCAACACCCGCGACATCGCCCCGCTGGTCGCCGCCTCGGCGCTGACGGCCACGCTCGGCGCCGGCTTCACCGCCCAGCTCGGCGCGATGCGGATCTCCGAGGAGATCGACGCGCTCGAGGTGATGGCGGTGCCCAGCGTGCCGTACCTGGTCACCACCCGGGTGATCGCCGGCATCATCGCGGTCATCCCGATCTACACGATCGGCCTGCTGGCCAGCTTCGCCGCCTCCCGGCTGAACGTGACCCTGATCAACGGGCTACCCGGTGGCACCTACGACCACTATTTCGAACTGTTCCTGCCGGTCAGTGACGTCCTCTACTCCTATCTCAAGGTCATCATCTTCTCCGCGGTGATCATCCTGATCCACTGCCACTACGGCTACCGGGCCAAGGGCGGCCCGGCCGGGGTGGGGATCGCGGTCGGCCGCGCGGTGCGGCTGTCGATCGTGACCACCGCGATCCTCGACTTCTTCCTGACGCTGGTGATCTTCGGTACCGACACCTCCGTGCGGGTCGCGGGATGAGGTCACAGCGGAAGATCCTGCAGGGACTGGTGTTCGTCGTCGTCATCGTGGGGCTGCTCGGCCTGGCGGTGGCGAAGTACAACGGCGTGTTCAAGGCCGGGGTCCCGGTGACGTTGCAGGTCGACCGGACCGGCACCCAGCTGCAGGAGCGAGGCGACGTCAAGGTCCGGGGCCTGATCGTCGGGTCCATCGAGTCGGTCTCCACGAACGGCGCGGCCGCGACCATCCAGATGATGCTGAACCCGGAGATGATCGACCAGATCCCGTCGAACGTCACCGCCCGGCTGCTGCCGAAGACGCTGTTCGGCGAGAAGTTCGTGTCCCTGGTCCCGCCGGCGGCACCGTCGGGCCAGGCGCTCGCGGCCGGCGAGGTGATCGGGGAGGACCGCAGCCAATCCGCCCGCGAGGTCGAGCGCGTGCTCGACGACCTGCTGCCGCTGCTGCAGGCGGTCCGGCCGGACCAGCTCGCGTCGACCCTGGGCTCGCTGTCCTCGGCCCTGCAGGGCCGAGGTGACCAGCTGGGGAAGACCCTCGAGCAGCTGAACACGCTGACCAAGGGGCTGAACCCGGCGGTGCCGGACCTGCAGGAGGACATCAGCCAGCTGGCCGACTTCTCGCAGAACCTCTCCGAGGCCGCTCCGGACCTGCTGAACTCGACCGACAACCTGACCACGACCCTGCGCACGGTCGTCGAGCAGCGCGAGGGCCTGCGCAACACCTACCGCTCGGTCACCGGCGCGTCGGACGACCTGCGGGCCTTCCTCGACGCCAACGGCGACAACCTGATCAGTCTGGCCTCCTCCAGCCGGCCGACGCTGGAGACGCTGGCCCGGTACTCGCCGGAGTTCCCCTGCCTGACCGGCCAGCTGGTGGACCTGATCCCGAAGATCAACGATGCGGTCCACCCGAACGACGAGCCCGGCATCCACATCACGCTCGAGATCGTCGCGAACAAGGGCAAGTACCTGCCGAACCAGGACGAGCCCCGCTACGCCGACGACCGCGGGCCGCGCTGCTACCCGATCCCGGTCCCGGACGGCACTCAGTACCCGCCGGACGGCCCGTTCCAGGACGGCTCGGTGCCCCAGCCGGCCCCGAAGGGGCAGCCGATGGGCAACCCGGAGGACTTCGGTGTGGAGACGTTCGGGACCTACGACGGCACGAACACGTGGGACCAGGTCCAGGACCAGAGCACGCAGAACGGCGCCGGACCGCTCCCTGTGCTGCCGCAGCTGCCGGGTGGCCTGTCGCTGCCCACGATCGCGCCGAGCTCCTACGACGGGAAGGCCGACATGGGCGTGGGCAACTCGCCCGGTGAGCAGCAGGTGGTCTCCCAGCTGCTGGCCGTGCAGCGCGGTGACACGCCGACCGCGGTCCCGGCCTGGAGCACGATGATGGTCGCGCCGATGATGCGTGGCGCGGAGGTGAAGCTCACGTGAGCCGCCTCCCGATCGGCGCGCTGGTCAAGTTCCTCGTGTTCGCCGTGGTCACGGCGCTGCTGACGACGGTGCTCGGGCTGACCATCGCGAACGCCCGCGGTGGCAGCACCGTCGACTACAGCGCGCGGTTCGTCGACGCGACCGGTCTGCTGCCCGGTGACGACGTGCGGATCGCCGGCGTCGTCGTGGGCTCGGTGTCCGATATCGAGATCGTCGACCGGCGGGTCGCCCTGGTGCACTTCACCGTCGACTCCGGCCAGGCGCTGCCCGCCTCGGTGGACGCCACCATCAAGTACCGGAACCTGATCGGTCAGCGCTACGTGTCGCTGGACCAGGGCGCCGGTCCGACCGGGGAGCTGCTGCCCGCCGGCGGGCAGATCCCGCTGGAGCGGACCCGTCCGGCGCTGAACCTGACCGTGCTGTTCAACGGGTTCCAGCCGCTGTTCCAGGGCCTGGACCCGGATCAGATCAACAAGCTCTCGATGGAGATCGTCCAGGTACTGCAGGGCGAGGGCGGGACGGTGCAGAGCCTGCTCGCTAGCACCGCGTCGCTGACGAACAGCATCGCCGACCGCGACCAGGTGATCGGCCAGGTGATCACCAACCTGAACCTGGTGCTGCAGACGGTGAACGCGAACGACCAGGGGCTCAACGAGCTGATCAGCTCGCTGCAGTCCCTGGTGTCCGGGCTGTCGCAGGACCGCGAACCGATCGGCAACGCACTGCAGTCCATCGGGACGCTGACCCAGGTCACCGGCGACTTCCTGGAGGATGCTCGCCCGCCGCTCAAGGACGACGTCCGCAACCTCGGCGACCTGGCCACCCAGCTCGATAAGGGACAACCGGCCGTGGAACGGTTCCTGCAGTTCGCGCCCTACAAGCTGAACAAGATCGCACGGGTCGGCAGCTACGGCGGCTGGTTCCAGTTCTACCTGTGCCAGGTGGGCGGCCAGGTCGGGGTGAACGAGGTGCCCGGCCTGCCCGGCTTCTCGATCCCGAAGATCCCGATCGACCTGCCCAAGGACGACGCGCCCCGGTGCGGCAGCGACCCGGACCAGGACGGGATGAGCGCCGCGAACGGCGACCTGCCGGGCGGCGCGAGCGCGACACCGGAGGACAACCGGGCAGCCGGGTCGATGGCGGCCGAGCCGACCACGTCGTCGCTGGACGGACTGGTGAACTCCGGGACCCGCCGCGAGACCGACTCGAGCGAGAACCCGGTCGCGCCGCTGCTGCCGCAGACGGGAGGCAACTGATGGCCCGGTCCGGCGAGAAGCGCCCGGTGCTGGTGGCGACGGTCGGCGTCGTGCTGATCCTGGCCGTCACCCTGGCCGCGTTCAACTTCGAGACCCTGTTCGGGGGCGGCTCGACGTACGAGGCCGAGTTCCCCGAGGCAGCCGGCCTGCAGGCCGACGACCAGGTCACGGTGGCCGGGGTCGAGGCCGGCCGGGTGCGGAGCGTGGAACTCGAGGGGGACCACGTGCTGGTCACGTTCAACGTGGCCGACGCGTGGATCGGCAACCGGACCACGGCCTCGATCGAGATCCGCACGCTGCTCGGCGCGAAGTTCCTCGCGCTGGACCCGCGCGGTGACGGCGAGCAGGATCCGGACCAGCCCATCACCCGGGACCGGACGAAGTCCCCGTTCGACGTCGTGGAGGCGTTCAACGGGCTGTCCGGGACGATCGACCAGCTCGACACGAAGCAGCTCGCGAAGAGCCTGACCACGCTGTCCGATACGTTCCGCAACACCGCACCCGAGGTGCGCGGCTCGCTGGACGGGCTCTCCCGCCTGTCCAAGACGATCTCGAGCCGGGACGCGGAGCTGAAGTCGTTGCTGGCCGGGACGCGTCAGCTGTCCACGACGCTGGCCGACCGGCGCGGCGACGTGGTGAAGCTGATCGACGACGGCAACCTGCTGCTCGGTGAGCTGCAGCGGCGCAAGGACGCGATCGCGGCCCTGCTGGACGGCGTGACGAAGCTGTCGGTCCAGCTCCGCGGGCTGGTCGCGGACAACCAGGCGCAGCTGCGCCCCGCACTGGAGACCCTGGACAAGGTGCTCGCGGTGCTCGAGCGCAACCGGGACAACCTGGGCGAGCTGCTCGACAAGGAGGCGGTGTTCGTCCGCGTGTTCGGCAACGCCCTCGGCAGCGGCCGCTGGTTCGACAACTACACCTGCGGCCTGCTCCCGCCCCCCATCGGCCCGATCGGCGGTGATTGCTGATGGCAGCCACGTGGGCCCGCGATCGGCGGCAGCTCCAGCTCACGGCCCTGATCGCGATCGTCGCGATCGCCGTCGCGGCCGGTGTCTGGCTGGTGACCTCCGGATCCGGCCGTCCGATCACGGCGTACTTCACCAACACCGCGGCCCTGTACCCGGACAACGACGTGCGGATGCTCGGCGTACCGATCGGGAGGATCGACACGATCACCCCCGAGGGCGACCGGGTCCGGGTCGACATGACCATCGACGACGACGACGTGATGCTGCCGGCCGACGTGAAGGCGGCGATCGTGTCGCCCAGCCTGGTCACCGGTCGCTACGTGCAGCTCACCCCCGCCTACACCGGGGGACCCGTGTGGCAGGGCGAGCCGGTCCCGGTCGAGCGCACCGCGGTGCCGCTCGGGGTGGACGACCTGGCCCGCACCGCGACCGAGCTGTCCCGGGCACTGGGCCCGCAGGGCGCCAACTCGACGGGCGCCGTGTCCGACGCGCTGAACGTGGGCGCGCAGAACCTGGACGGCAACGGACGGGCCCTCAACGACACGATCCGCAACCTGGGCGGCCTCGGCGCGACGCTGAACGGGTCCTCGAAGGACCTGTTCGGCACGATCACCGAGCTGCAGAAGTTCGTGGCCACGATCCGGGAGAACGACCCCAGCGTGCGCGAGCTCAACGGCAAGCTGGCCGACGTCACGAGCTTCCTCGCCTCGCAGCGCACCGAGCTCGGTGACTCGCTGCACGAACTCTCCTTCGCACTCGGCGACGTGGCCGGCTTCGTGCAGGACAACCGGGGCACGCTCAAGTCGAACGTGGACAAGCTGGCCGGCGTGAGCCAGGAGATCGTGGACCACCAGAAGGCGCTGGCCGAGATCACCGACCTCGCCCCGGCGGCGCTGGGCAACCTGGCCAACATCTACAACGGGTCCTCGAGGACGCTGGACACCCGGGTGAACTTCAACGAGCTCTCCCAGCCCGTCCCGGCGCTGGTCTGCCAGTTCGCCCAGTCGCAGCTCGACGGGAACGGAAATCCCATCCCGCTTCCGGTGAACCTCGGCGACGCCTGCCAGGAGGTCCTCTCGGGTCTCGGCGCCGGAGCACTGCCCAACCCGCTCGCCCCGCAGGGCACCGAGGGCGGGCTCCCGGCGCTGCCGCTGAACCCGTTGCCCGGCACCCCGCTCTCGTCGTCGGGTGACCCGGCGGCCCCGCTGCTGACCCCGCCGGGCCAGGACCAGCCGACCCCCGCACCGGCACCCGGCCCGGCGGCCGGGACACCCGCGCCGTCGACGTCGGCTCCCGCGTCACCGACCCCGGAGCGCTCCGGTGGCGGTGGCCTCTTCGGCGGACTCTTCGGAGGCGGATCATGATGGGGCGCTGCGCCCGCCTGGTGGCCCTGCTGACGATCGTCGGGCTGAGCGCCACCGGCTGCGGCGCGCTCTCCGGCGGCCTGCGCGGCGTGCCGCTGCCCGGTGGCGCGACCCTGGGCGACGACCCGTATTCGGTGCAGATCGAGTTCCCGGACGTCGTCGACCTGGTGCCGCAGTCGCTGGTCCGGGTCGGGGATGTCCCGGTCGGCTCGGTGGAGAGCATCTCGGTCGAGCCGACGAGCTGGAACGCCGTGGTGACCGTCCTGGTCAACCGTGGCGTCGCGCTCCCGCCGAACGCCGACGCCAAGGTGCGCACCACGTCGCTGCTGGGGGAGAAGTTCGTCGAGCTCTCCACGCCGGAGAGCCCGGCCCCCGGGTCGCTGGCCGAGACCGGAAAGATCGGGCTGCAGAACGCGGGCCGGGCGGTCGAGGTCGAGGAGGTCCTCGGCGCGCTGTCGATGCTGCTCAACGGTGGTGGCGTGGCGCAGATCAAGACGATCTCGACCGAGCTGAACAAGGCGTTGTCCGGGCGTGAGCCGCAGGTGCGCGAGCTGCTGGACAACGTGAACCAGCTGGTCGGCGCGCTGGACTCGCGCAAGGAGGACATCAACCGGTCCCTCGACGGCCTGAACCGGCTCTCCGCCACGCTGGCCGCGCGCCGCCCGTCGATCGAGAACGCGTTGCAGAACCTCAGCCCCGGCCTGCGCGAGCTGGAGTCCCAGCGCGCGCAGCTGGTGGACATGCTGCGGGCCCTGGACCGGCTCTCCGGGGTGGCCACCGACGTGGTCAACCGCAGCCGCGACGACGTGCTCGCCGACCTGGAGAGCCTGCGCCCGGTGCTGCGCAACCTGGCGGACTCGGGACAGGACCTGCCGAACTCGCTGCAGCTGCTGCTCTCGATCCCGTTCACCGACGCCGCGACCGACGCGGTGGCCGGTGACTACACGAACCTGTACGTGACGGCCGATCTGGACCTGGGCGTCATCCTGAACAACATCCTGGCCAGCAACCAGGGGCTCGCGAACAACCCGCTGACCCAGAAACTGCCGCCGAACGCGCGGCTGCTCGCGCCGCTGCTCGGTGCGGACTCCGCTCCGGCTCCGGTTCCCGGCGTCCCGGACAGCGTCGCGCCGCCGGCCGGCGCCCCGGCTCCGGCGGCCCCGGCCCCGGCCGCCGCGCCGGGTGCGCCGGGTGCGTCGTCGACGCCGGCCCCGACCCCC
>JAKDNL010000550.1 GCA_030451825.1 Pseudonocardia sp.
GCCCGGGCGGTTTCGTAGGCTCGCGTCGTGGAGCGCTGGCGTGGACTCGAGGCCGTGCCCCCGGGATGGGGACGGTGCGTGGTCACCGTCGGCGTGTTCGACGGCGTGCACCGCGGGCACCGGCAGCTGATCGAGCGCGCGGTGCAGCGCGGACGTGAGCGTGACCTCCCGGTCGTCGTCGTGACGTTCGACCCGCACCCGGCCGAGCTGGTCCGCCCCGGCACCCACCCGGCGCGGTTGAGCACCCTGGACCGGCGCGCGCAGCTGATCTCCGAGTGCGGCGCCGACGTGTTCTGCGTGATCCCGTTCACCCCGCAGCTGGCGACCATGGAGCCGGCCGAGTTCGCGCACGAGGTCCTCGTCGACCGGTTGCACGCCGCGGCCGTGGTGGTCGGCAGGAACTTCACGTTCGGGCACCGCGCAGCCGGCGACGTGACGGCGCTCGGACGGCTGGGGGACCGGTTCGGCTTCACGCTCGAGGCCCTCGACCTGATCAGCGAGGACGAGGTCACGTTCTCCTCGACCTACATCCGCTCCTGCATCGACGCCGGAGCCGTGGCCGCGGCCGCCGACGCGCTGGGCCGCTGGCACCGGATCGACGGCGTCGTGGTGCACGGACACAAGCGCGGGCGCGACCTCGGATTCCCGACCGCGAACGTCGCGTGCCCGCCGCACACCGCCGTCCCGGCCGACGGCGTGTACGCGGGCTGGTTCGGGATCGGGGACCGCAGCCTGGCGACGGCGATCTCGGTGGGCAGCAACCCGACGTTCTCCGGGCGGGTCCGCACGGTCGAGGCCTACGTCCTCGACGTCGACGAGGACTTCTACGGGCACGAGGTCAGCGTGGAGTTCGTGGAGCGCCTGCGCGGCCAGGAAACCTACGACGGCCTCGAGCCGCTGATCGCGCAGATGAACGCCGACGTCGCGCAGACCCGTGCGCTGCTGGCGCCGGGCTGAGCCCGGGAAGGGGCCGGGAGCGGGCCCGGACCTCCGCGGGCCCGGCCGGGTGCGGATTGAGTGGAAAGACTCTGCTGCGCCGGTTGCCGCCCGGACACGCCGGTACCCGCCGCACGCTCGGTCCATGACCGGCGACCAGTCCGACATCACCGCGAACCGTGAACGGCAGCGCGAGCTCTACGGGGCTCCGTTGGCCGAGCGCGTGCCCCGGCTGACCGGGGCGCTGGGGGTGACCCAGGCCACGCTCGCCGCGACGCTCGGGATGAGCCCGGCGATGCTCAGCCAGCTGGTCGGCGGCCGTCGGGTGAAGATCGGCGACCCGGCCGTGCTGACCCGGCTGATGGTGCTCGACGAGCGGGTCGCCCGCGGGCCGGTGCCGCCCGAGGACGTCCCGGCGCTGCTCGAACAGGTGCACGCGGCGAAGCTGCGATGGTCGTCGCCGGGCGATACCGCGACGGGCCGCGCGCCCGGGCCCGTGGCTGCGGGCGGGACGGGGGCGGTTTCGCCGCCCCGCCGGGCCCCCGCGCGACCGGCCCCGACGGCCGACGACGCGCTGCGCGGGGTGTCCGCCCCGGCCCGGCTGGTCGCGGCCGCGGCGGCGCTGGCCCCGTCGTTCCCGGAGATCGCCGAAGTGCTCCGCCGGGCCGCGAGCCGGCACGTCCGGTGAGTTCGGGGAGTTCGGGGAGTTCGGGGAGTTCGGGGAGTTCGGAGATGAGGCTGTTCACCGCGCTCTGGCCGCCGCCCGAGGTGGTCGTGGCACTGAGCGCCGACGTCGCCGGGCTCGGTCTCGACGAGGACCCGGCATGGCGGCCGGGTCCGGCCACCCGATGGCACGTCACGCTGGCCTTCCACGGCGAGGACGAGCCGGGCCGCCGGGCCCGGGAGCTGCAGGAACGGGCCGCCGGGGCGCCCGCGCCGACGCTGCGGATCGCCGGGACGGGGGAGTTCCCCGGGGTGCTCTGGGCCGGTGTCGAGCCCGCCTGCCCGTCCGACGCCGACGCGCTGGCCGGTCTCGTCGCCCTCGCCGGTGGAGTGCCGGACCGGTTCGTCGCGCACCTGACACTCGCGCACGCGGCACGCCGTCGCGGACGATCCGCGGGCCCGCCGCCGGAGCGGCCGCCGGTGCGTTCGCCGGACCTGCCCGCGGGGCCCTGGTGGACGCCATCGGAGGTGCTCCTGGTGGCCAGCGTGGGGACACGGTCGGGGCTGGTCTACGAGACGGTGCACCGGGTGGCGCTGGGCACGTCGTGAGGTCGTGGACGGCGTAACGTCGAAGGTGCGGCAGCGATGGCATCGTGGCCGGTCGACGCGGGTCGGCGACCGGTGTGTCGGGCCTCGCTGGTACCGTTCTTCCCGAGTCCGGCTGCAGTTCGTGGTGGCCGAGACCGTCTACCAGCCCGCGGCGATGTGCCGCTCCGCTCGGCCCTCGGGTGAGGGCAGGAGTGCACCGAGTCGGGGCACGGCCCCACGGACGTCATCGATGAAGGAGCACCTCGCGTGGCACTGACCACCGAACAGAAGAAGACGACGGTGGACACCTACGGTGTCCACCCCGGGGACACCGGCTCCCCCGAGGCCCAGATCGCTCTGCTGACCAAGCGGATCGTCGGCCTGACCGAGCACCTCAAGGAGCACAAGCACGACCACCACTCGCGGCGCGGACTGCTGCTGCTGGTGGGGCGCCGTCGCCGGCTCCTCAAGTACCTGCGTTCGGTCGACGTCGCCCGCTACCGCTCACTGATCGAGCGGCTCGGCCTGCGTCGCTGACCTCCCGGCCCGGTGTCCCTGACGGGGGCGCCGGGCCGCGGCACAACTACACCGCGGCACAACTACACCGCGGCACAACTACACCGCGGCACCACTACACCGCGGCACCACAGCCGCGTGCTCACACCACGTGTCGGCCGACGATCCGCCGGTCCTCGGTAGTGGCTCCCGGGAGAGGACTCCCGAGGGCTTCGATCGAAGACCGGCCCAGCCGAGGATCTCCCCCGACCCAGGCGGTGAGCACCACCACCGAACTGAGGAGAGACACCACACCCATGACCGATCCGATCGAGAACGACGGCGTGCACGAGAGCACCGCCGTCATCGACAACGGGGCCCACGGGACCCGCACCGTCCGGTTCGAGACCGGGCGCCTCGCGCGCCAGGCCGCCGGATCCGTCGTCGCCTACCTGGACGACGACACCATGCTGCTGTCCGCGACCACCGCGTCGAAGCGGCCGAAGGACAACCTCGACTTCTTCCCGCTGACGGTCGACGTCGAGGAGCGGATGTACGCCGCGGGTCGCATCCCCGGCTCGTTCTTCCGCCGCGAGGGCCGTCCGAGCACGGACGCGATCCTCACCTGCCGTCTGATCGACCGTCCGCTGCGCCCGTCGTTCGTCGACGGCCTGCGCAACGAGATCCAGGTCGTCGTCACGGTGATGTCGCTGGACCCGAAGGACCCCTACGACGCGCTGGCGATCAACGCCGCGTCGGGTTCCACCCAGCTCGCCGGCCTGCCGTTCTCCGGCCCGGTCGGCGCCGCCCGCATCGCGCTGATCAGCGACTCCGACGGCTCGAACAGCCAGTGGGTCGCGTTCCCGACCTACGCCCAGCTCGAGCGCGCCGCGTTCGACATGGTCGTGGCCGGGCGGGTTCGCGGGCCTGCCGGCGCGGGAGGCAGTGAGAGCGACGACGTCGCGATCATGATGGTCGAGGCCGAGTCCACCGAGAAGACGCTGGCCCTGGTCGAGGACGGCGCCACCGCCCCGACCGAGCAGGTCGTCGCGCAGGGCCTGGAGGCGGCCAAGCCGTTCATCCGCAGCCTGTGCGTGGCCCAGCAGCAGCTGGCCGACGCGGCCGCGAAGCCGACCGGCAACTACCCGGTGTTCCCGGCCTACCAGCCGGACGCGCTGGAGGCCGTCACGTCGGCGGTGTCCGACGAGCTGGCCCAGGTGCTGACGATCGCCGGCAAGCAGGAGCGCGAGTCGCGGACCGACGAGGTCAAGGCGAGCGTCCTGGAGAAGCTGGGCGCGCAGTTCGAGGGCCGTGAGTCCGAGCTGGGCGCGGCGTTCAAGTCGCTGAACAAGAAGCTGGTCCGCCAGCGGATCCTGCGCGACAAGGTCCGCATCGACGGCCGTGGCGTCACCGACATCCGGCCGCTCTCGGCCGAGGTCGAGGTCATCCCGCGGGCGCACGGCTCGGCCCTGTTCGAGCGCGGCGAGACCCAGATCCTGGGTGTCACCACGCTGAACATGCTCCGGATGGAGCAGCAGATCGACTCGCTGGGGCCGGAGACGCGCAAGCGCTACCTGCACCACTACAACTTCCCGCCGTACTCGACCGGTGAGACCGGCCGGGTGGGTTCGCCCAAGCGCCGCGAGATCGGCCACGGCGCGCTCGCCGAGCGGGCGCTGATCCCGGTCCTGCCCACGCGCGAGGAGTTCCCCTACGCGCTGCGTCAGGTCTCCGAGGCGCTCGGCTCGAACGGCTCGACGTCGATGGGCTCGGTCTGCGCGTCCACGATGTCGCTGCTCAACGCCGGTGTGCCGC
>JAKDNL010000551.1 GCA_030451825.1 Pseudonocardia sp.
ACCAGCCACCAGCACCGACACGCCGCAGGTCAGCCGGGAGTCTGACTGGTTACCGCTCGACATCTCCTGCATCGTCACGCAGCGTTCCCCTCTCAACGGACAGGCCGTCCGGCCTACCGATGATCATGGCCCGTGACTTCCACAAAAGATCTTCCACCCCCTACAGATGGCGATGGCGCACGGCGCCATCCTGGCCGGGGAACGGCTGACCCCGTCGCCGTCACGGCAGACCGTCACAGCAGTGGGCGCAGGTGCGCCCAGGCCGCGAGTGGGGTCGGTGCCGTCGTCAGGATCCTTTCCACCACCACCGCTGCACGAGTGGAGCTCTCGTCCACCTCGGGCGTACGAACGGAGCCCTCGTCCAATCCTGGCACCCCAGGGACCCCCGGGGAGACTGCGCGAGTGGAGCTCTCGTCCAGACCCGGCGTACGACTGGAGCTCTCGTCCAATCCGGGTGCGCCGACGCTGGAGTCCGACCCGAACTGCCTGGCACGGGTGAAGCTACTACCGAAGCCTGAGGGCGAGGCGCTGGTAGCTCTCGTCCGACGGCGCGTCGCGCAGCCGGGTACTCACCTGCGGTCACCACAGCGATCCAGGTGTGTGCACGGGCGATGCCGGGCACCCGAGTGTCGGGGCCGCGGTCGCATCCGGGCCGTGAGCGGTCTCACGGAGGAGGTGCCCGTACAAATTGTAGACTGAATACAGTCGTCCGCGCGACGCGCAGCAACCGTCCCGCGGACCTCCGCTCCCGCCCATCGCCGCGCGGGAGACCCATTCACCGCCCTGCAAGAGAGAGGTACTGCCATGTCCGTGATCGATCGTGTCCTGTCCACCCTGCGGCGCGTCCCGCGCGGGTTCCCCGCCGACGGCCGCCAGCTGGGTATCGGCCTCGCCGCCGCCCTCGACGCCCAGCGCCGCCACGGCGCCGAGCCGCTCGACCCGAAGGCGAAGGCGGGCGACCTCGGCGGAGCACGTGCTGCCGGGTACCCGCCCGAAGGCCCCGGGGACCGGGTGGCCGACGCGGCCCGGTAACTCAGCTGTACACCAGGAACGCGGCCCCGACGGCGGCGTAGGCCGTGCACAGCGCGGCCCCGTGCCATCGGGACGACCGGCCCCGCACGAACAGCGCGGCGGGGACGAGCGTGGCCACGATCAGCCCGGCGAACTCCACCGGGCTGAACACCAGCGGCAGCGGGTTGATCAGCAGCGAGAGCAGCACCACCGCCGGGATGAGACCGGTCGCCACCTGGGACGCGGACTGCAGCCCGATCTCCGAGGCCAGCCGGATGTTGCCGCGGGCCGCGATCACCACGGCTCCGCCGTGCTCTGCGGCGTTGCCGGCGATCGCCACGATCACCGCCGCCACGAAGATGTCGGAGAACCCGACCGCGTCCCCGAAGGACTCGATCGTGCTGGTCAGTACCTCCGACACGGCGACGGTGGCCAGCGTGGCCAGCCCGAGCACGATCACCGCCCTGGACAGCCGCCACGCCGGTTCCCCGGCCTCGCCGCTCTCGCGATGCTGCCGGCGCTCCCGGCGCACCGAGCGCACGGTCACCGCCACGTACGTGGCGAACAGCAGCACCGCGACCGCGATCGCGACCACGGACGTGCCGGATTCGCCCGGCGCAGACGTGGCCGAGGCGAGGCCGAAGAGCAGGATGGCAGCGGCCACCATGCCCAGCGCGCTGTAGGCGCTGCGGCGCGCCAGCAGACCCCGGCCACCCGCGGCGAGCGAGCATCCCAGCACCAGGAGCAGATTGCCGATCACGCTGCCGGCCAGCGACCCGCGGACCACGTCGAACAGGCCCTCGCCGATTGCGAACAAGGCGATGATCAGCTCCGGGGCGTTGCCGAAGCTGGCGTTCAACAGTCCGGCGATCGCCGGGCCGGTGTACTCCCCGACCTGCTCGGTCGCCTCGCCGATGACCCAGGCCAGCGGGATCAGCGCCAGCACCGAGAGCAGGAACAGTGACACGTCCCCGACGCCCAGCAGCCGGGCCACGATGTCGACCGGTACCAGGACGAGCGAGCCCCACAACAGCGCCCGCCAGGGCCGTGCCAGGACGAGCCCGGCGGCCCGGCGTAGCAACTCCACCGGACCGGCCGTGCCCGCACGTGCCCCGGACCGGTCGGGTCCCTCGTCGGCCTCCGGCGGGTCCGACCCGACGCCGCTCTCCACTCCCGATGACACGTTGAGCCGTCCAATCCCGCTACGAGGGGTCCCCACCAAGAGGTCACTGACAGGGTCCGACACGCGCCCGGGTTCGCCCCGGGCGTGCCGCTACGTCCGCCGCGGCCGGCCGGTGGCGGTCGTGCCCGCCTGGCCCCGGCCGCGGAAGGGCCCACCGGGCGGGCGCCGGCGCCGCGCCTCCATCTCCTCGGCCTGGCGCGCGTAGGTGTAGAACAGCTGGTGCGCCACCGGGTTGTGGTCCTTGATCCGGAGCAGCCAGCGAGGGGCGAGTCGCTCGTTGAGCCAGATGAAGCCGACCGCGAACCCCAGGCTGACCAGTCCCTGGTAAGCCAGGAATCCCAGGAGATCCTCGGGCGGACTCAGGGACCCGCCGAGCAGGTACGGGGTCACCGTCTCGTGCAGCAGCCGGGCGAGCGGAAACCCCACCAGCCAGTAGATTGCCGCGGGAGCGAACACGCCGAGCCGGACCCGGCTGCTGGCGACCAGCATCCCGTAGCCCCCGCCGAGCACCGCCATCGGCAGGCCCAGCGTCAGCGCGCTGAGCATCGCCCAGCCGAGGGGCTGGCCGACGAGGGCGGCCAGCCCGGCGACGATGATCCCCGCCACCACACCGCTGGCCGCGCCGGGTACGGCGACCTCGGCCAACGTCCGAATGCGCGTCGTGGTCATCTCAGCTCACCACCACGCCGAAGCGGATCAGGCTGTAGAACAGCATGCCCAGGTAGAACACGGCGCCGAACCCGATGACCACGTTGCTCCAGAGCTTCGGGCGGATCGGTTTGGGCAGCATCCTGTTGTTCACCAGCAGCAGGACCACGCAGTAGGCGCCCATCGCGAACGTGGACAGGAACGCCAGGATGTCCAGGATGCCCGCGGGCCCGTCGGCCGGCCCGAACAGCAGGATGACGATGCCGAACAGGATCACACCCCAGAGGAACATGGCGTAGAGCTGCGAGAGCTTGAAGCGCTTGGCTCCGGGCACGAAGTAGTAGGCCATGTCGGCCTGCCCGCGGGAGAACGAGTCGAACAGCCCGAGGGTGGCGTTGAGCCCGATCAGCGCGATGAACCCGAGGAACACCCCACCCAGGGCCGGCACGCCGACCGAGGCGAACGAGTCGGACATCGCGTTGAGGGCCGCCTCCCGCTCGCCGTCGCGGAGCAGGTTGACCACGTTCGGGCTGTTCCGCGAGGCGGCCTGGGCCAGGATGGTGAACGAGATCGTCACCAGCATCGTGATGCCCCAGAACAGCAGGATCGCGTCGAACGTGATCCAGCGCCGCCAGCCCCGCCACTTCGCCATCTCGGCCGGGTCCTGGGTGTCGAACATGAACCCGCGCGAGGGCATGGCCTCCTCCTCGCCCGCGTGCCGCAGCCCGCGGATGCGGGGAACGTGCACGCCCATGCCGGCACCCTTGTCCCGCAGCTGCAGCGTGTTCCACATCTGCTGCATGCCGGACGGGCCGGCGAACGCGATCGAGCCCACGATGACCGGGAACCACTCCGGCGACAGCGCCTCGGAGGGCAGGTAGCCGAACGCGAACATCCCGGTGATCGTGCTGGACAGATCACCCCAGGTGCCCACCAGGGAGGCGATCACCGACGTGCCGACGACGAGTACCCCGATCAGGATCGAGAGCACCGCCTCCAGCAGGTTGTAGATGACCTTGGCCAGGGTGAACACGACCCCGACCAGCAACATCCCGGTCACGCCCGTGATCTGCCACGGGATGCCGGTGAGGCTTTCGAACGCGAGCGCCCCGGCCGAGAGGTGGCCGGGCCAGATATAGATCAGGATCGCGGCGACGAAGAAGAACCACATCAACGGTTTGAACACCCGGGCAGCACCCATGAAGATGCTCTCGCCGGTCGCCATCGCGTAGCGCGACATCTCCAGCAACACGATGGCCTGCAGCGTCACCCCGATCAGGAACAGCCAGCGGATGTCCGGCCCGAACAGCAGGACCAGCCGTGGCCACATGTAGGACTCGCCCATCCCCACCCCGAGCGCGACGAGGAAGACCGTCGGGCCCAGGATGTGGACGGAGGGTGGGGCATCCGGCAGTTTGCGGATGGGCATCGGCTCCAGGCCACCGGCGTGCCAGACGCGATCGTCGGTGTCCGGCGGGGCGGCGCCCGGTGGTGCTCCCGTGGCAGGTACTCCGTCGGCCATCGACGGCGTGATCACGGGGTTGTCAGAACTCTCGGCGGCGGGATCCTTGGGTGTCGTCATTGACGGTCCTCGAAGGTAGTCGAAGTCACGGGCCTTGCCGTGCGTCCTTCCTCGGGCGGCGCGGAACGG
>JAKDNL010000061.1 GCA_030451825.1 Pseudonocardia sp.
AGACGTCGAGCAACAACGGTTCGACGTCAGCGCCGTTGATCACCGGTGCCGCCCGGTGCCAGGCGGCGGCCAGCGCATGGTCGTTCCCCGACCGCCGCGCCAACCCGACGGCCACCGCCGCGGCCAGCATCGCGTCCCGGCGCAGCACCGGGTTCGGCGCCGCGGCGGCCAGTCCCTGCCGCGCGTCGTCCAGCCTCCCGGCCCGCAGATCCAGCCACGCCGCGAGCAACCCGTGCCGGGCGCCCGGCGGAGCGGGAACCCCCCCGAGCATCGCCCGGGCCGTCGACGGCTCGCCCGCCGCCGCGGTGACCATCACCGCCAGCTCCGCCCACCGCTCCACGGTCAGCCAGTCCGGGGGGACCGTCGCGGCGGCCAGCCCGGCGAGTCGGCGCCGGGCATGCACGAGATTCCCGCGCATCGCGTCCAGGACCGCATCACCCCCGTCCAGCAACACCGCGACACCCCGCGGGGGATGATCCGCCGTCATCCGGCGCGCCTCGGCCAGATCCCGCCCGGCGCCGACGACGTCACCGGCGAGCCCGGCCGTCAGCGCCGCCCGCCCCGACGCCTGTACCGCGGTCGCGCCCTCGCAGCCCGCGGCGACCGCCCGCCAGCGCGCGGCGGCGTCCCGCAGTCCTCCGTCGGCCGCCGCGATGGCCGCCGCCACACCGGCCGCCCGCCGGTGCCGGTCTGCCCCGGCCGACAGCGCCCGGTCCGCCGCGTCCACGGCGGTGATCGGGTCACCGCTCCGCCAGGCATGCTCGGCCAGGAGCGCGTCCGGTTCTGGCTCGGCAACCGACCGCGAGTCGGGCTCCGACCCACCCGGTGCGTGCGGTACGCGTCGCCCGGCACGGCCACCCGCCGATCGCATCGGGCCGGCCGGGCGGGCGTCGGCGCCGCGCGGAGGTCGCGCCCGGGTCGCGAAGCCGCCGATGCCTGGGGTCGGGTGGTGCGTCCCGGGGCGCTCGTCGTACGCCTCCGGGGGAACGGACCGGGAGGCCGCCGGCGCTCCGCCGTCCTGGATCGTGAAGTTCGATGTGGCCCTCGTCATGGAGCACAGTTCTACGGAGCCACGGACCGGACCCGCGTCAGGGAACCCCCCCTGGGTTCACACCTCGTGGTTCGACGCGAGGCCGCGTCGAACTCGGCGACGAGCCGCGGCGACAGGCACGCGCGGATCGCTACCGGGTCCGCCTCGGGCGTGGCCCGACCACCGCGCTCACCAGCCCTACAGCGCGAGCATCGCCGCCGCGACCTCGCCGGCGGCCGCGTCGGGGATCGCGGTCGCGGCCTGTTCGAGCACGAGCAACCGCGCGCCAGGGATCTCGCGCGCGAGCGCCTCACCGTTGCCGACCGGGAAGAACGGGTCGCGGCGACCGTGCACCACGAGCGCCGGTATCGCGAGCTCGGGCAGTCGCTCGCGCCAGCGGGGCGTGCAGTCGAGCCTGGCGAACACGATGCCCATCTGGTTGGCCATCTGGACCGCCGGCTCCGTGCCCGGCGTGCGGTCGACGATGCGCTCGGCGGTCGCGCGTGCCGCGGCGGGATCGTCGCCGAGGATCTCCGCGCCGGCCGCGGCGAACTCCGCCACGGCGGCGCGGTCGGACCAGTCGGGCATCGGGAGCGCGAACCGCCGCTTCATCGTCGCCGCGTCGTGGTCGGGCAGGTCGTCGTCGACGGGGCCCGGTGCGACGGGTCGCGTCCCGGCGAGTGTGAGTGCCGAGAACGCATCCGGGTGGTCGAGCGCGGCGACCTGGGCGACCATCCCGCCGACGCCGATGCCCGCCAGGTGTGCCGGCCGGTCGTCGAGTCCGCGGGCGAGGGCGGCGGCGTCGGCGGCGAGGTCGCGCAGCGTGTATGCCGGCGCCTCGAGGTCGAGGGTCGTCGACGCGCCGGCGTCGCGCAGGTCGTAGCGCACGACGTGACGTCCACCGCGAGCGAGCGTCTCGCACAGTGCGTCGGGCCAGGAGAGCATGGTGGTGCTGCCCGCGAGCAGCACGAGGGGCGCCGCCGCATCGCCGAAATGCTCGACCCCGAGCCTGACGCCGTCGGACGTGCGGAACGAGTGGACCGTTGACTGCATCGCATCTCCTCGATGTGGTGGGACAGCGCCCTCTGCGCCGCCCCGGCCATGAGATGTAGACCCGGGCAAGCGGGCCGACTCATCGCTGCTCGCTCGGCGAGCCTGCCGTCACGCCCGGCTCGCAGGACCGGTTGGACCGTGGGCTCGAGGCGTCGTCAGGGCTGGGCGCGTAGCGGCAGGTAGTTGGAACGGACGATGCGTCTGCCGATCCGTCTGAGCACGATGTTGCGCAACGCCGGGGGGAGGGTGCGGGCGCGGTCGCGGCGGTGGGTTTGCGCGAGGACCCAGTCGGTTCGAGGGCGGCGGCGGCGTTCGTACGCGGCCAGCGCTTCGGTGACGCTGTCGGCCGTGGTGAGGGATTCGGCCAGGACGATGGCGTCCTCGAACGCCATCGCGGCGCCTTGGGCCATGTTGGGTGAGGTGGCGTGGGCGGCGTCGCCGATGAGCAACACACCCGTGCGGGACCAGGAGTCGAGCACGACCTCCTCGACCTGGGCGGCGTGTACCGCGCTCGCGCCGCCGATCGTGTCGAGCGCGTCGAGCAGGGTGGGGACCGGATCTGCATAGTCCGACAGCAGGTCCCGAAGTGGCGCCGGTGGATCGTCGAGGGGCCCGTCGCAGTAGCAGTAGAGGTGCCCATTGCCGATCGGGATGGTCAGGAACGCAGATCCCGATCCGAGCAGCACCGACCACGTCGCGGACCGGTCGTCGTGGTGGGGTGGTTCACCTGCCGGGGCCAGGAATCGCCGCGCGTACTGGCCGAGGGGGCGGACCGCGTCGGTGTCGAAGACCAGTCGCCGCACGGTGGAGTGCACACCGTCTGCACCGAGAACCAGGTCGTACCGGTCGGTGTGGCCCTCTTCCGTCTGCAGGGTGACGCCGGCTCCGTCCGTGGCGACCAGCGCGGGTGTCTGCCCCCATCGGATGGGGACATCGTCGAGTCCGCCGAGCAGCACGCGATGCAGGTCGGTCCGGGGCAGCGCGAGGCAGGCCCCGACGCCGTCCCACAGCTCGTCGACGTCGACGTCGAACAGCACCCGGCCGCGGTGATCAGCGGTCCGCTGCCGCCGGATGTGGACGGCACGCTCGGCCACCTGGGCGCCGAGCCCCAACGTGTCGAGGGCACGGACGGCGTTGCCGGGCAGGTAGATCCCGGTGCCTTCACCCGGCGGCGCGGCCTGGCGCTCGAGGATCTCGACCGTTGCCCCCCAGCCGCGGAGGGTACGCGCGGCGGCGAGACCGGCGATGCCGCCACCGACGACGAGAATCCGAACCCCTGCACCACGCACCCTCGTTCCTCCTCTCCTCCAGCAAGATCAGCTATTGGTGTCGTGCAGGAAGGAGCGAACCGCGTTGTTGAACGCGTCCGGCGCCTCCATGTTGCAGACATGACCCACCTCCGGCAGGACGACGATCCTGGCCCCGTCGATCGCCGCTTCGAGGTCCCGAGCCATGGGCGGGCCTGCACGCGCGTCCTGCTCGCCGTACAGCAGCAGTGTCGGGATACGAACCTGGGGCACTACGTGGCGGAGGTCCTCGGCAGATGCGCGCGCCATCGCGCGGAAGCCCACTGGATGGAAGGCGAGCATGCTGGTGCGGAATGCTGCGACCGCATCAGCAGCGGTCGCTGGAGAGAACATCGTCGGCAGGAGCGTGCCCACGAACTCCTCTGGCGGAAGATCGGCGAGCACGAGCGCCTGTCGGAGCCGCGTCTCGGCAACATCAGGGGGAAGGGAACCGCGCCAGCCGGCGTAGGCGGACGCCAGGACGAGCGCCTTCGGAACGGCGGGACACCGGTGGTGGAGCGCCAGCGCGAGAATGCCGCCGAACGAGAGCCCGACAACGTTTTGTCCATCGAGACGGAGCGTGTCGATGAACTCTGCCAGGCAGTCGGCGTAGCCGGCGATGCCGAAGTCTTCCGGAGGATCGGACGAACCTCCCGCGCCCGGAGCGTCCCAGGCCACGACCGTGAAGTCGTCGGAGAGCTCATCGAGCTGCCGTCGCCACGTCGTCTGACCGTCGCCCACGTAGCCGTGGAGCAACACGAGGGCGGGACCGGCTCCGGCGCGCTCGTAGGTGACGCGAAGACCACCGACCTCCGTCGTTTCCACGTGCGCTCCTCCCGGCTCGGGAGGACCAGGGTGGCCGGTCGCGGTCCGCGCGGCATCGGGCGAATGCCCTATTCACGCAGCAGATCGTGCTCCATCGCGAACAGCGCCGCTGCCGGCCGGGTCGTGACGCCGATCTTGGCGTAGATGTGCGCAACGTGGTGCCCGACCGTTTTCATGTCCGTGGTGTCGGGCTGACAGACTCGAGGGCATGGCTTGGTCTCCGGATCCCGACGCGCTTCGTGGTCGGGTGGCGGTGGTGGCCGGGGCGACCCGCGGCGCGGGGCGCGGCATCGCCGCCGCGTTGGGCGAGGCCGGGGCCACTGTCGTGTGCACCGGGCGCAGCAGCAGCGCCGGGTCGGACGCGATCCGCTCGGACTATGACCGGGTCGAGACCATCGAGGAGACCGCCGAGTTGGTGACCGAGCTCGGTGGGGTGGGGGTCGCGGTCCCCGATGGCACCGCCGCCTTCAACGCGGAGCGGTATCGGATCTCGGTCTATTACGACCTGGCGAAGGTCGCGGTGAACCGGTTGGCGTTCTCCCAGGGCCACGAACTCCAGGCCCACGGCGCGACGGCGGTCGCGCTCACTCCGGGCTGGCTGCGGTCGGAGATGATGCTCGACAACTTCGGCGTGACCGAAGACCACTGGCGTGATGCCATCGACGGAGCGGTGCCGGGGTACCCGCCGGCGCCCGCCGGGTTCGACTCCTCCGAATCACCGCGGTATGTCGGGCGCGCGGTCGCCGCGCTGGCCGCGGACCCCGACCGAGGGCGGTGGAACCAGGATTCGGTGACCTCGGCCGATCTCGCCCGCGAGTACGGTTTCACCGACAGCGACGGCTCCCGGCCCGACAGCTGGGCCCGGCCCGAGTAACGACCGGGCCGCCGTCAGGTCGACCGCTCCTCGGTGAGGCGGGTTCATCGTCTGTGGCTCCTGATGGTGCGGACGCCCGGATCGCAACGTGGGGCTCGTCTGTCAGCGCGCCACGGGGAACACCAGGTGGGTGACCCGGTCGCCCTGAACGCAGCGTGTCGGGTCGCCCAGCACGACTTCCCCGGTCGAGAGCTCGCCGAAGAAGGGGCGGTTGCCCTGGCCCATCACGACCGGCACCAGGTCGACGGCGACCTCGTCGAGCAGGCCCAGCTCGAGACACTGCCGGGCGATGGTGCCCCCGGCGACCGCGACGACACGGTCACCGGCGAGCGCCTGCGCTCGTGCGACCGCGGCCGCCACCCCATCCGTGACGAAGGTGAACGGCGCATCGGGGTGCGCATCGACCCAGTCGGTCGGGACCTGGTGGGTCACGACCACGACGGGGACGTCCAGGGAGTGCCGGCCCTGCCAGCCTTCGGCCACGTCGAACAGGGTCCGGCCACACACCAGCGCACCCAGGGAGGGCACCCATTGCCGCCAGTGCTCCGCGCTCGATGGTGTCAGATGGACGGTGAAGTCCCCCGCGGGAGTCGGGATCGCGACCTCGCCGTTCTGCAGCCAGTCGAACAACCGGCCGATGGTGTTGTCCTGCTTGGCGACGTACCCGTCCAGGGACATGTTCGCCTGCGCCTGCACCGTGCCCACGAAGCATCACTCCTCAGTTGTGCTGCGGTCGGTGGAGATGAGGCTCCCCGGCAGCAGTTCGTACATCAACGTACGAGTTACGGAAAAAGCTACTATCTCGTACTCGTTCGTACAAGCTGCTTGAGGCTCACGCACCCGTGATGCCGGAGCGGGCGGCGTACTCGGCCTGCGGCCCCAGCTCGGCCTCGATCCGCAGGAGCCGGTTGTACTTGGCCGTCCGGTCCGAGCGCGACAACGAGCCGGTCTTGATCTGCCCGCAGCCCACCGCGACGGCGAGGTCGGCGATGGTGGTGTCCTCGGTCTCCCCGGAACGGTGGGAGACGACCACCGAGTAGCCGGCGCGCTGGGCGATGCGCACGGTGTCGAGCGTCTCGGTGAGCGTGCCGATCTGGTTGGGCTTGACCAGGATCGAGTTCGCCATCTCCCGCCTGATGCCCTCGCGCAGCAGCGCGGGGTTGGTGCAGAACACGTCGTCCCCGACGAGCTGGCAGCGGTCCCCGATCGCGGAGGTGAGCCGGCGCCAGCCTTCGTGGTCGTCCTGTGCCATCGGGTCCTCGACGGAGGGGATCGGGTAGGCGTCCACCAGACCGCGCAGGTGGTCGATGTGCTCGTCCGGGGAGCGGGTGATCGACTCCCCGGAGTAGACGTAGGCACCGTCGAGGTAGAACTCCGACGCGGCCGGGTCGATCAGGATCGCGACGTCCTCGCCGGGCCGGTAGCCGGCCTTCTCGATCGCCGCGACGATACGGTCCAGCGCCTGCTCGGCCGACCGCAGCGCCGGTGCGAAGCCACCCTCGTCGCCGACGGCGGTGCTCTCCCCCCGCGGCAGACAGGTCCGCCTTGAGCGTGTGGAACACCTCGGCGCCGATACGGACCGCGTCGTCGAACGTCTCCGCACCCACCGGGCCGATCATGAACTCCTGGAAGTCGAGCGGGTTGTCGGCGTGCGCACCACCGTTGATGATGTTCATCATCGGGAGCGGCAGGATCCGCGCCGACGCGCCGCCGACGTACCGGTAGAGCGGGACGCGGTGCGCGGCCGCGGCGGCCTTCGCGACCGCGAGCGACACCCCGAGGGTGGCGTTCGCGCCGAGGCGCGCCTTGTTCGGCGTCCCGTCGAGTTCGATCATGGCGTGGTCGATCGCGGCCTGGTCCTCGGCGTCCTTCCCGACCACCAGGGTCGCGATCTCACCGTTCACGTACCCGACCGCGGTGAGCACGCCCCTGCCGTGGAAGCGCGAGAGGTCGTCGTCGCGCAGCTCGACCGCCTCCCGTCTCCCGGTCGAGGCCCCCGATGGCACACCGCCCGTCCGGTCGAGCCGTCCGCGAGCTCCACCGCGACCTCCACCGTCGGGTTGCCCCGGCTGTCGAGTATCTGGTATCCGAGCACTCGCTCGATCCGCGTCACTGATCTCTCCCCGGTCGTGTCGGTGTGTCTGAGGTGATCAGCGTGTCCGGCGGAACAGCCACGCAGTAGGGCGTCTTCGCACGGGTGCCCATAGGGTCGGGTTATGGGCATGTCGACGCGGGTCACCGACCTGGCGTCGTTCGAGCTACTCGCCACGATCGCGGCCACCGGCAGCATCGGGGCCTGCGCCCCGCCATCACGGGCTGTCCCAGCCGGCGGTCAGCACACGCATCCGCGGCCTGGAACAGCGTCTCGGACTACGGCTCCTCGACCGCCATCCGCGTGGCGCCACCGTGACCGAGACCGGGGCGTTGGTGCTCGAATGGGCCCGCCCCACCCTGGATGCCGTCGCCGGCTTCGACCGGGCGCTGACGTCGTTGACCGGTCCGGCGCCGTCACATCTCACGATCGCGGCCATCACCACCGTCGCCGAGTTCTTCCTGCCGACCTGGTTCCGGGCGCTGCAGCTGCGGCTCCCGGCGACGAACCTGAGCCTGCTCTGCCACAACAGCGCCGACACCGTCGCCCTGATCCGCCGCGGAGGTGCCGAGCTCGGATTCGCCGAAGCCGGCCACATCCCCGACGAGCTCGACCACCGCCCGGTCCTGCGGGACCGGCTCGTCGTGGTCGTCGCCCCCGATCACCCGTGGGCCGCGCGCACCGCCATCTCCGCCGACGAGCTCGCCGCGGCGCCGCTGATCCTGCGCGAGCGCGGCTCGGCCACCCGCTCCGTGCTGCACGACCGGCTGACGGCGCTGCCCACTCCCCTGACCGCCATTCCTGCGATGGAGCTGACCTCGGCCACCGCGATCAAGAACGCGGCGGCAGGCGGACTCGGACCCGCCGTGCTGAGCGCGCTGACCGTGCGCAGCGAGCTCGCGGACGGCGGCCTCGTCGAGGTCCCCGTCCCCGGCCTCACCCTGGAACGCGACCTGCATGTCTGCTGGCGGCGGCAGCACCGGTTCAGCCCGCCGGCCCGGCACCTGCTCGAGATCGCCGTACCCGAGCACCCCGCCACGTGATGAGCAACCTGCGCAGCATGGTGGAGCTGGCCCGGGATCGAGTCAGAGTCCGAGGCCTCGCGCCAGCTGCCGCAGTCCGTCGTCCAGTGCCTGGTCGGGGTCGTGACCTGGCGAGGCGTCGAGGAACGCCTGAACGGCGATCCCGAGTACCGCGCCGGTGAACGCCCGTACCGCCGGATCGCCCGGCTCCCGCCCCGACCGGCGGGCGGTCGCGGCTCCCAGCAAGTCGAGCGCCCGTCGGATCAGGGCGGTGTTGGCCGACCACAGCTCCGGCACGCCCACCAGCAGGACGTCGCGCTCCCGACGGGCCGCCCGCTCGTCGTTCGGCAGGCCGTCCCGGGCCGCCCGGATCGCGGCCCGCAGCGCCTCCGCGGCCCCGACCTCGGATGGCTGGTCCTCGAAGCCCCGCAGGACGGCGGTGGCCAGCGACAGGTGGTCGTCGAGGACCAGCAGGGACTCCTTCGTCGGGAAGTACCGGAACACCGTGCGCGGCGATACCTGCGCAGCCTCCGCGACCTGCTCGACGGTGGTCGCCTGGTACCCGGCCGAGCCGAACAGCAGCAATGCCTGCCGCTGGATCCCGACCCGCGCCCCGGCCTTCTTGCGTTCCCTCAGCCCGGCCATCGCGCCTCCAATTTGATGACATTCGACTGCCATATGACAGTACTCTGCCACGTATGAGCATCGACTCCCTGCACCACGTCGGCCACGTGATCGCCGACGTCGGCCACGCGCTCGCCAGCTACCGGCGGATGGGCTTCCACGTCCCCCCGCTGCAGCGCCCCGTACTCCCGGACCACCCGGGACGCCCGTCCCGCGCTGTCGGCGTGGCCAACTCGCACATCGGGTTCGCGCACGAGTTCGTCGAGCTGATCGCCGTCGTCGACGACGGTCCGTACCCGGACGACGAGATCGCCCCGGCACCGCTCACGGCGCCCGCTGCCGCGCTCCCGGACCTCGACCAGGCGATCGCGGCGACCGCCGCACGGCTGACAGCGGCCCTCGCCCGGTTCGAGGGCCTGCACGTCCTGTGCTTCGGCACCGCCGACGCCGACGCGACGGCCGCCCGGCTGCACGCCGACGGAGTCACACATTCCGGGGTGAAGCGGGCGCGGCGACCGTCCACGACCGGCGGCGCAGAGGTGCCGATCGGCTACCTGGAGATCGACGACTCCCCCGGACTCTCCCCGGAGGGGCGGCTCGCGGTCTCCGAGCCGCTGCCCCAGGACCGTACGGAGCACCCCAACGGCGCGTTCCGCCTCGCCGGGACGATCCTGTGCGTCACCGACGACGAGCTCGCGGACCACGAGGCGCGCTACCGGCGCTATCTGCACCGGGCCGCCCGCGACGACGGTCCGGCCCGCACGTTCGACCTCGGCGGCCAGTGGCTGACGATCGTCCCGCAGTCGGGGCTCGGGCAGCTCCTCCCGGGTGAGCGCCCGCAGGCCCTACCGGCATTTGTCGCCTACGCCGTCGAGGTGCGCAGCCCGGAAGCCACCCGGCGCTACCTCCACTCGGCCGGCGTGCCGCTGCGGGCGTGCCCGGCCGGGGACGCCGTCGTGCCGGCTGCCTCGGCGCTCGGCGCGGCGGTGATCTTCCGCGGCGCGTGACCCGCCGATCCACCACGAGCGCGCCTGGAAATCGAAGCGCACACTGTGCTCGAGGTTCCTCGGCTTACCCGGCCTGGTGGGCGGTGTTCTCGACCCAGTGGGTGAACAGGCCCAGGTCGCCTGAAGCATGGAGGCTGTCGTCCAGCCCGGCGGAGATCGACCGACGCCTGGTCAGCACGAGCAGCAACATGGTCGCCGGCCCGCGGACCGTGACGTCGGCCGTGCCGTGGCGGTGCTGCCACGTCGCTCCCTCGGCGCCGCGTTCGACGAACCACTCGCCGGCCTCGCCGAGACCCGGCTCGTCGCCGGCGTGCAGGTGCAACGTCTGCCCGTTGCCGCGCAGCGCCTCGGCGGAGTCCGGCCGCTGTGCCGCCCACCCCGGCGAGGTCATCATCGCCAGGTGGTCGGTGATCGCGTCGGCGGCGAGCTCGGCGTCGAGCTGGTAGGCCACGCCGGCGGTGGCGGCCGCGTCGGCGCGGTGAATGATCGTCTCGCACAGCATCCGGCGCAGCCAGAACCGTGTCCCCGACCGAGCGTCACCCGCCGGGTTCCACACCGGGGCGTCCGTGCCGGCATCGGCGCAGGCCGCGACCAGCCGAGACGCCCCCTCGGCCAGCCACGACGCCCACGCGTCCCGGTCGGCGGGCAGCGCCGCGAACGACGTGGGCAGCTGCGACGGGTCGGGCACCCGCTCCTCCACGATCGAGGCAACCCGATACTGTACTTGACCGACATGCTCGACAAGCTTGCTCAAGGTCCACTCCGGGCACGTCGGCACCGGTGCATCGGCCGCAGCGCGACGCGCCGTCTCAGCGAACTGCGCGGTCTGGTCCACCAGAGCCTGTCCGTACCGCTCCATCGTCAGCTCGATCATCGCCCGCAACCTCTTGTCTCGTGGTGAAGTGTGGTCGTCAGGTCGGACGCGCTTCCGCGGTGAAAGTCATCGCCTGAGCAGCGGGAACGTCCGGCAGCCTCAGGTGAGGTGGTCGTGGTCGCCGCGGACCCAGGCCACGTACCGGTCGGCCGAACGGCGAAGGATCGCCCGGGCGTCGGAGTCGATGGTGCCGCCGAAGTTGTCGTACATCCGGTCGAAGGCGTGGGCCTCGATGGTCGTGGCGATCCGGCCCACCACCGCTGCCGACAGTGGAATCCGGTTGGGGTAGCTGCGCATGAACGTCAAGGACGCGCGGTCCGGATTCGTTTGGACGGTGTCCGAGCCGAGTAGCACTCCGCGTCCAGCAGCGCCGCGTGCCCAGTGCGCGACGGCGCTACCCGGGAAGTGGCCGCCCACCTGCACCAGTGTGAGCCCGGGTGCGATCTCGCGGCTGCCGGTCCAGGATTGGATCACCGGGTCGGGACGGGCGACCCAGCCCATGTCGGATGCGCAGACCAGTACCGGGGCCCGGCCGAGGGCGTGGCTCCACTGCACCTGCGCGCCGAACATGTGTGGGTGGCTGGCTGCGATCGCGATCACCTCGCCCAGTTCGCGCACCGTCCGGATCCCGTCCTCGTCGAGGTACCCGGGCGGATCCCAGAGCAGGTTGCCCACCGGGGTGCGCACCAGATGGGCCTGCTGGCCGATGCCGACCTTGGGCTCGACGGTGACCCCGAACAGGTCGGGCTCGAGCTCGCGCACGCGGGTCAGGTGCCCGGCTGCGGCCAGCTCGTCCAGCGTGGTCCACTGCTGACCCCCGGCGGGTACCCACTGGCGCTCGTCGGCGCAGATCGCACACACCGCGGTGGTGTCGGCGTGCTCGACGGCGCAGGTCCGACAGATCCGCATGTCTCCTCCTGTGGCGAGTCCTTCACCTGGCGTTCTGTCCGCGAGCATCTCCGGCTCCCCGTCAGGCTGTCGCGGGTGACCGTGAACTTCTCCTCGAGCTCGCTGATGGTGTGCTCGCCGGCGCGGTGAAGGGCGACGAGGTCGGCCTCGAACTCGGCGATCATGGCCAGGGCGTTGAACAGCGGCCGCCCGACGGAGCGAGCCAGTCGGTCGAGCTTGGTGACGACGAGGGTGTCGCCAGCGCAGCATGCGGCGAGGGCCTCACGCAATCCGGGGCGAGCTCGGTTGGTGCCTGTCAGTCCGTGATCGACATAGATCCGATCGGGCTCGATGCCGAGCGCGCCCAGGGCGTCGCGCTGAGCGGTGAGGTCCTGCGCATCGGTGGAGCAGCGTGCATAGCCGATCATCAACCCGGACACCGGCACAGTGTGCCGGTTGTCCCCCCACCGGTACTGCTCACCGAACCAGTTCTTGTGCTACGTCTGGCCCAGTGAGCGCGACTTGATGTCGGGACCGGCCGGGCTTACGTGTCTGGTCCCTGCGGTTCCGAACTTTCTGGTTCTCGGGTGGAACGTCTGGGCCACGTGCGCCCTCTTCCGAGTATGGCAGTCATCCCTGAAGATCGGTCCACGGCGGCGAGTCGCCGACCAACATCGCCGCCACGCCAGCGTCCCCGGGCCGTGGTGTGGTCGACGATCATCGCGGTAGTGCTCCTCTGCGACGCGGCCGCGCACCTGTACTGGTCCACCGGAGCGGTGTGGCCTGCGTCCGACACCTACGACCTGTCCCGCGCGGTGCTGGGTTTCGGCTCCGACTTCAGGCCGGGGCTTGTTCTGCCGATTGCCGCCCTGCTGACCGCCGCGGCGGGGCTGGTCCTGGCTCGCGGTTGGCTGGGACGGGAGCACCGCTTCGGGTGGCTCTGGCAGCTCGCAACGCTCGGTGTCACCGCCGGGGTTCTGACCCGCGGTCTGCTCGGGGTGCTGTGGTGCGTGCCCTCGCTGGGCCACACGTCGAGCCCCTTCTACTGGCTGAACCTGCTCCTCTATACCCCGATGTGCCTGGGGCTCGCCGTCTGCGGCCTGCTACTCCTGGGTGCCGGGCCGCCCCGACCCGGGTCGGCGCGGCGACGGGCCGTTTGGTCGCGGACCACGGCAGTCGGGGTTCCCGCGGTCGTGGTGATTCTGGCGTTGGTCGGCGCGTTCGCCTATACGCCACCGGCCCAGAGCCGGGAGGTCCCGGCCGGCGTTCTTGAACCGGCCACGTCGGAGTTCGTCGATACGCCTCTGGCGCGGTTCCACCACGTCAAGGCCGGTTCGGGCTCGCCGGTCGTGCTCCTCTCCCCGGGGTCTTCGTGGGCGGCCGCGTGGATGCCGCAGCTCAGGGCGCTGTCTGCGGAGCACACAGTTTATGTCGTCGACCTGCCGGGGCAGGGCTACACCGAGCTCAAAGACCGGGACTTCACCTTTGACCTGGACGGTATGGCCCGGGCGATCGACACCTACCTCGACGCCCTCGACCTGTCTCGGACCGTCCTGGCCGGCAACTCGTGGAGCGGTGGCTGGGCGCTGGCCTACGCGCAGTCCCACCCCGAACGAGTCGACCGCCTCGTCCTGCTCGCCCCGTCCGGTGTGGACGAGCCCGACCCCATCGGCTGGGAGGTCCTCAAGCTACCGGTCGTCGGCCGCGCCCTGGCGATGGTCGGGTCCTCCAGCATCTCCTCGATCGAGGACGGCGTCCGTGGTCTTCTTGTGCGCCCTGAGTCGATCCCCCCGGGGATGGTCAGCGCTCTCTCCGTCCCGAGCACCTTCGGCGACAACGTGCGGGCCACCCACGAACTCGAGGCCCGCCTGAACTGGGGTGTCACCGAGCGCGCTATGCCGGCGACGGCCACCCCGACGCTGGTGCTGTGGGGTAGGGCGGACTCGGTGCTCCCGGCGGAGTACTCGTCGACGTTCGACCAGCGGCTCCCGGTGTCGTACCTAGAGATCCTGGACGGATGCGGGCACGGATTGACATTGGATTGCCCGTCGCAGGTGAACGCAGCGATGACAGCATTCCTCCGTGGGCATTGAACGGCGGGGGGCGCGCGAGCGCCGGGAGCCTTGTGAACCTCGCGAACTTGCCGACGAGCAGGCCGGTCAGGAACCTGGGGGCGACCCGGTTGGCCTGGTCCGCACCGCACAGGGCGGCGACACCCTGGCGATGGGCGAGCTGTTGGACCTGCTCACGCCGTACGTCGGGCGGGTGTGCGGGTCGATCGCCCTCGACAGCGGGCCCGATGCCGCTCAGGACACCCTGGTCACCGTGATGCGGTCGCTGAGGTCGTTACGCGAGCCGGCCGCGCTGTTCGGGTGGGCGCGGACCATCGCGGTCCGCGAGGCTCTCCGGCACGCGGAGCGCGATGCGCGCGCCCGACCCATCAACGCAGAGGTCATGAGCCACCTTCCGGCACCCGGCGAACCGCAGCTCGCGGCCGACGTCCGCGACGTGCTCGCCCATCTGAGCCCCCGCCATCGCGCTGTGCTTGTCCTGCGCGACCTGCACGGTTTCACCGAGGTCGACGCCGCCGCCCTGCTCGACGTGCAACCCGGGACCGTGAAGTCGCGACTCCACCGGGCCCGGCAGTCCTTCAGGAAGGAGTGGATCTCATGACCGACGACTGGCCCACCGCAACGCTCGACCCGGTTCGCCGACTCCGCGTCCTGGCCGCCGGGGTGCCCGGCGCCGCGGTGACCGAACGCATCCTCGACGCCCCGATCGACCAGGTCTGGGCCGTCCTGACCGACTTCGAAACGGGGTTCACAAAGATCCAGCCCGACATGTACAAGGTCCGGGTGGCCGCTCTGGTCGGCGACCGGATCGAGCTGCACGCGCGCGGTCGGCTCGGGCAGCGCGCCCGACTGCGAGGTGTCGTCCTGCCTGGGTGGTGCTGGCTGCAGAGCCGCTTCCTGATCATCGCGATGGCGGCCGCGGCCGAACCCGACGGCCGGACACGGGTCGCCCTGACCGGGGGTGTACGCGTCCCCACGATGGCCGCCATCGTCCCGATTGGTGTCAGGCGGGAGTCGAGGCGATCACTCGACCGGCTGGCGGAGCTCCTCACCTCGCCCGGGCTCGGCGGTTGACAGATGTCGGCTGACGGCAGACCGGTCTTCGATCGTCGGCGACACGGCTCGCGGCCCAGCTGGGGCGTCCGGGTGGCCGTGCCGGGTACGGGCAGCGGACGCAGACCCGCACGGATCACCTCCGCATGGTGAGGGCGCGCTCGGGATGGCGTCCGGCGGGTCCAGGCAGATCCGCAACAGGGGCGCCGTCACGAACAAGGTCGCGCACCTGGTCATCGGGGCCGACGTCGACGGCCGTAAGCACGCCGGCGCCTGGATCGCCCATGCCGAGGGCGCGAAGTTCCGGCACCCGGTGCTCACCCGGCTGTGCAACCGGGGCTGCGCGACATCCTCATCGCCTGCCCACGACCTTCCTACTTATCGACAGTGCGGACCGAGAGTGACAGCAAGGGAACGAAACGATGAAGGGTCTACTCGCCGGGGCGACCGGGGCGATCGGCGGCCCGCTGCTGGCCGCGATGTCGGCACACGGCCACCATGTGCAGGCGATCATCCGCAACCCGGCTGGCGGGAAGCGGATCGCCGAGCCGACCTTGTGCTCGACGGTGACCCCGAACAGGTCGGGCTCGAGCTCGCGCACGCTGGTCCGGTGCCCGGCTGCGGCCAGCTCGTCCAGCGTGGTCCACTGCTGACCCCCGGCGGGTACCCGCTGGCGCTCTGTTGGCAGCTTGTCAGCAGGTCTGGGCCTCCCCCGGCGCACGCGGGTCGGTTTCGATGCCCCGGATCGTCAGCCCGGGCCCGCCACGCCCTCCGTGTCGTCCGTCCGATCCTCGGATCCGGCGACTCCGCCTCAGGGGCGGGAGGTGGCGGTCCGCTCGGCCGGCTCCCGGCCCTCCGCCTCGGCTCGTTCCCGCTGGCGGGCGGTCTCCCGACGCTGGACCTCCCGCTCCGCCAGTAGCCCGTCCCGCTCAGCACCCAGTCCGTCCCGCTCGGTGCGTAGCCGGTCCCGCTCCGCCACCACCCCGTCCCGTTCCGCGCGTAGCCGGTCCCGCTCGGTACGCAGCCCGTCCCGCTCCGTCCGGAGCTCCTCGGCCGAGGCACGGGCGGTGTCCCGGTCGGTCACCGCGACGTCGCGTTCACCGCGGGCATGCTCGGCCGCGGTCCGGCTCTCGGCCGACGCGGTGCGCAGCGCGTCGGCGTCGGCGCGGGCGGCCTCGCGGTCCTCGGTCATGGCGGTGGCCGTGGCCCGTGCCGCGTCCCGCTCGGCCGACGCACGTTCGGCCACGACCGCGGCACCGGCCCGTTCGTGCTCGGCATCGGCTGCCCTGGCCTGCTCCTGGTCGGCGCGCCGGTCGGCCCGCTCCCGGCCCTCGACCGCCTCCCTGGCCTCGGCCCGCGCGCCACCGAGTGCCTCGGTGGCCTCCATCGCCTGCTGCGCGGCCGCGGTCGCCCTGGCCACGGCATCGGCCCGTTCGGCGACGGCCTGCTCGGCCCGCTCCCCTACCTCCCGCGCACGCCGGACCGCCCGGTCCCGCTCCTGCTCGGCCTCCAGGCGTGCCCGGTCGGCGTCGGCCACCCGCGCCCTGGCCTGCTCGACGGCGTCGACGGCCTCGCTCTGCACCTCGTCGAGCCGGGACCGGACGGCGCCCAGCGTCTCGGCCAGCTCCCCGACGGGGCCGAGCACGGCGGTGACGTGCTCGCGCAGGCGGTCAGCGTCGAGGGCGAACGCGCCCGCGCCGGAGTCGAGCCCGAGCGCACCCAGTGCCTCCCGTTCCGCGCGGGCCATCTGCGCGCAGCTGCGCCCGCCCGGCCAGCGGGTGTCCCGGCAGAACGTCCGCGGTCGCCCGCCCTGCGGCCCGGGGGCCGGCAGCTCCGCCCGGCAACGGCTGTATCCGCAGCGCACAGCGGTCTCGTCCATGATCCGAACGCTACCAGTTCGTATGTTTCGAACTGAAGAACGCAGTTACGGATCTGAACTACTGATCCAAGATCCAACAGAACCATCGTTTCGTTCGCCGAAGGGGGCAGATGTGGCCCGAAACTAGGAGGGGTCGGTGCAGTCGCGCGCTCCCCCTCGCGACGCGCGCTCGCCGACCCGCAGCGCGCGCGCCCGCACGCGCATCGGTGAGTTCCGCGCGCGTTCCGCTGTGGAGCGCCCTGAGAGTTGCGGTGGCGTCGCGTGGTTCGCCCGTCGCCGACAACTTGCCCACCAGGAAGGTCACCTGCTCTACTTGCCTATCCGGCAAGGAGGTTTCAGATGAGCCCGCCCACCCCGGACGACGCCGCAGCCGCTGTCGCCGAGATCGACACGGCGCGCACCGCCGTCGGCAGCGCCACGAATCGGGGGCTGCCCGTGGTCCTGGCCGCGACATCCGTGCTGACCCTTCTCGACTTTGCGGCGAAGGACGAGCTCGCGAGCCCCCGTCGACGCGCCGTGGCGACCGCGATGATCCAGACGGCGATCGCCGGGATCACCCTGCTCGACACGCGGGCGAACCAGATCAACCCGTACGCCGTCGCAGTTGGGCCGAAGCCGGCCCTCGCGATGCGGATCGCCGCCGTCGGTGTCGGCTGGTACGCCACCGAACGGCTGGTCGTGCATCGGATCCGCCGCAGCCGGCTGACCCGGCCGAATACCGTCGCGGGGCTACTGCTCGCTGTCACCCGGCCCGCCGGGTCACTGGTCACGCTGCGGATGTTGCCGCGGGCGGACCACGGTGCCTGAGCCGCCCGCCGACACCCGTCTCGTCCCGCTGCTCCTCGACCCGACCCGGCTGCGCATCACCGCCACCCTCATCGCGGCCGGTGAAGTCGAATTCGGCTTCGTTCGGGACCGGGTGGGACTCACCGACTCGGCCTTGTCCAAGCAGCTGAAGGCGCTCACCACGGCGGGCCTGATCATCTCCCGCCGCGAGCCCACGGGTGCGGCCCGCCGGACCTGGATTCGCATGACCCCCGAGGGCCGGGAACAAGCGGGAGCCCACATCACCGCACTGCGGGAGATCTCCGAGGAGGAGGGCTGACAGCTCTCCCCGAGAGATGGCCCCGGGCTGACACGCGAATACCGGCACGCGGCCAGGTGGCCCGACCGGGGTCCGGGCCACCTTCGACCGAATAGCAGACCAGGCCTGTGCAGGAGAGCACCGCCAGGCACCATCTCGTGGGACTCCTCGAGTAGTCACGATCAACGGACATGGGCTGGGTGAGCACGGGTGCGAGAGAGCGACACCCCACCTACTTCCGCTGTCCGAGAAGGACCCGGGAGAGTGATCGCTGCAGGTCGGCCGGGTCCCTGCCGCGCCAGGCGAGGTGGCCGTCGGGACGAACGAGAAGGATGCGGTCGAGCGCGGTGTGCGCGTGGAGTGCGATGACGTCGGCGCCGAGATGCTTTCGCGCGACGGCGTCGGTCGCCTCCAGGTCGGTGTCGTGGCCGCGCGGTGCGAGGAGGACCCATAAGGGGTTGAGCTCGGCGTGCAGCCGGGTCGGGGTGCCGTCGTGGCGGGTGCAGGGCCGGTCCGGGATGCGGTCTCCGGGCCGGGGCGCCCGGCCTCGTCCGCCCAGCGGACCCGCTCGATAGGTGGCCCACAGTTGCGAGGCCGTGCGGGTCGCCCGGCGCTGGACGCCGGGCTGGTTGAGCAGAGGCACGAAGACCCGGTCGCGGAGGAAGCGGGCCACCGGGCCGGTGCCCACCAGGATTCGGGTGTTCATCGTGGTGGAGCGCAGTACCTCGACGGCCAGGGGCCGACGTTCGGCGGTGTAGGTGTCGAGCAGCGCCTCGCTCGCCCGGCCATGAACCACCAGCGCCAGCTTCCAGGCGAGGTTCTCCGCGTCGCCGATACCGGTGTTCATGCCCTGCCCGCCGATCGGGCTGTGGATGTGCGCGGCGTCGCCGGCGAGCAGGATGCGCCCGCTGCGGTAGTCGTCGGCGAGTCTGCGCTGGACGCGGAAGACCGAGGTCCAGACCGCGTCGCGGATCCGGACGTGGTCCTGGCCCGCCCGTTCCGGCAGGAGCCGCTCGAAGCGCGCGACGATCTGCCCGGGGTCGAGGTGCTCGTCGTCAGCCGGGACGTCGGCCATGAGGCGCCAGAGGTCCTCCGGCGAGCCCTCCGCGCCGCGCATCGGCATGGCCAGCAACAGCCCGTCGGGGTGGAACCAGCTCGCGGACGTGGAGCGGTCCCGGTTCCAGTCGGCGTGCACGTCGGCCAGCAGGAACCGCTCGACGACGGGCACCCCCGGGAAGCCGATCCCGGCCAGGTCCCGGACGGTGCTGTGCGCACCGTCGCAGCCCACCAGCCAGTCGGCCCGTACCGAGGTGTCGAATCCGAGTGTGACGGTGACGCCGCCGGCGTCCTGCTCCGCTGCGGTGACCGGCGTGTCCCACTCGACCTCGACGCCGAGCCGGCTCAGCCTGCAGCGCAGCGCGCTCTCGATGGCCGCCTGGGAGACGAACAACGCCTGCACGGACTCGCTGGGGTCGGGCGCGAACCTCATCGTGGCCAGAACCCGACCGTGAGCGTGCATCTTCATACCGATCGGGGCCAGAGCCTGCTCGCGCAACCCGTCGACCGCTCCCACCCGTGCGAGGACCTCCACCCCTCGCGCGTGCAGGATGTTGGCCCGCGACGTGTGCGACGGCCCGGTCGCGCGGTCCACCACCCGCACCGCGACGCCGTGGGCGGTCAGCGCGCAGGCCAACGTCAGGCCGGTCGGGCCGGCTCCGACGATCACCACGTCCATCCGGCCGCTCCCCTCCTCGGCTCTCATCGGGTCTCCTCGACCTGTGAGTCGGGCGAGCGAGGTGCCGCTGCGGACCGGGTCCGAGCCGTCGGCGGGGCGGCGATCATCGCGGTGGTCAGGGCGGCGACGGCGGCCACGAAACGGTCCTCGTCCACGTCCGTCGGGTGCTGACCGAACAGGTCGCACAGCAGCCAGAAGTGCGCCGTGGCGCCCTGCAGCACGACCGCGATCGCCGCCCAGTCGACGACCCCGTCGCTGTCGCCGGCCAGCCCGGCGAGCAGGTCGGTCGAGGCCCGGTGGAACCGGTTGATCTCGCCGTCGCCGAACCGCTGCAGCAGCTCCGGGAAGGCGTCCAGCCCGCGGAACAACAGCCGGGTGAGGTCTCGCTCCTCGTCGAGTCGGCGTAGCCCGGCCGTGGCCGCCGCCGACAGCTGCTCAGCCACTCCCTGCGAGGCCTGCGGTGCCAGCCGTTCCTCCAGGCCGCGGCCGTCGCTCAGCAGCTGCTCCAATCCCTCGGTCAGCAGCGCTTCCTTGGAACGGACGTGCTTGTACAGGCTTCCCGATCCCGGCGACAGACCCGCCGCCGCCTCGATCTGCGCCACCGACGTCGCCGTGTACCCCTGCTCCCCGAACAGCCGCATGCCCTCGGTCAGTAAGCGATCCCGCGTCGTCATCAGCCGACGATAGCAAGTAAACACTTACTTTCGCCAGATGCCAGGCCGGGGTCCGGGCCACCTTCGACCCATGGGATCAGGCCGCCTGCGGGGCGGGCGTCGCCGGAGCGGCCGCGACATTGCGCGTCTCGCGCATCATCAGCAGGCCGTTGATCACCATCAGCGTTGCAGTCAGGCCGTGAACGCCGAGCGCGGTGGCCACGGACCCGTGGTGGGCCAGCGCGGTGGTCATGTCGCCGTACGCGGCCAGGGCCCCCACCAGCAGCGCCCAGCCCAGCGCCCGGCGGTGGCCCGTCACCAGCAGGATGCCCAGGATCAGAGCCAAGACGACGTCGCGGATTCCCTTGATGATCAGGAAGCCGCCGCCGTCGCCGGACGGCCAGCTCGGCAGGCCGAAGCCCGGCGCCGTCGTCTCCGGGCTCAGGATGAACTCCATCCCGAACCAGAGGATGAAGAGGATGAAAGCGGCGGCCAGGACGGTGTTGATCTTCTTCAGCGGCATTGCTCTTCTCCTTGCGATTCTTCGTGAGCGTGGTGGAGCATGGTGAGTCGTATGGGGCATGGTCAGGCGGCGCGGGCGTGGCTGATGTGGCGGGCGTAGCGAGGACTGGTCGCCCAGGGAGGCCCATCCCTTTTCCAGCCGGGCCCGTTGGGGCCGAGCGGGCGGGCGTCGACCGGCTCTTGACCGCGAGCCCTACAAGCAGCGCAACGTGGTCGAGCGGTGCTTGAGGACGTCCGGCGAATAATGGTTGCCGCAGAGGCGGCCTGACTTCGCAGAGGAAACTGCGTCCTCGCACAGGGACGAACCTGTGCGACGACGCCCGAACCTGTGCGAAGTGGACTGAGCGGCCATTCGAGACCGCCCAGCTCTACCAGGCGACGGTGACCCTGGCCGCGCTGATGATCTGGTCCGCACAGATTTGAAGACAGGCCCCGGCTGCAGCTGCCGTGTCG